>JBGSSQ010000129.1:0-2479 GCA_041736975.1 Gammaproteobacteria bacterium | reverse complement strand
CTACTCGCTAGCCGCCAGGTTCTGCGCCAAAATGCTGCAGAGATTTTGCGCACCGTTGAAACTTAGCGAAGCCACGCCAGAGAATTACGGGCATTTGGAAAGAAAGCACCTCTGTCTACAAAAAAATTAATAGAAATATCTAATCTTTTGCCCGCTTATTTTTAATACATCAGATTCGCAATTTCACAAAACATGTACTACACTTAGGTATGCGCCAATTAATGCTCTTTATTAGCAGAAACAGGGTGCGGCGGACAAGATAGGATCACTAGATACATTATTAGGTTGTGTCCGAGCTTTCAACGTATCTAAATGCATTGAAACTCTAGATCTTGTTTTTTTTAATTTAAATTGGAGGCGTACTCATGAACATGAAAAAAACTATTTTAATCAGCTGGTTAATGCTATTTGCAATTACTATATCGGCAAAAGATAAAGACAAGGGGCACGATAAAGGCAAATCATTTGGGAGTGCATGCTTTGTTCAATATGGTGCAACAGGTAATGGGCGAAGTGCAACTAGTCCTTACGGATCCTTAGCTGAGGTAGAAAACAACTCTCATTGTAAATCAATTTTTGTTCTACCGGGGGAAAAATCGCTCGATGGAGGTATTGTGCTTAAAAATGGCCAGAAGCTAATTGGAGTTAAAATACCAGGCAGAAACAAAGCAAATCACTCAGGCTCACTTTCAAGCATAACCAACACCATTGTTGTCAAAGACACAAACTTTCCTGATAAAGATAACGCACTACCTGTGGTCACACTAGCTAATCATAACACTGTCAAGAATCTGCATTTAATCGCTAAAGGCTCTGCGATTTTTGGAGATAATGTTAGTGGCTCTAAAATCGAAAATGTTTTAGTGACAAAAGACATCAGCTACAGTCAAAATCAGGTCGACAGTCGGTACTGCCAGTTAGTCCGTGATGCCAATGGTAATGTTATTAACGCTGACTCTATTCTAAGAGGGTGTCATCCGTTATCACATATATTCCGTTTCTCGGATGATTCTTTCCCGCAATGGGTAGCTGCAATACAGCTATTTTTCGGCGATGGCAACTCTAATAAATATTTTGAAAATTCATTATCAAACGTTGTCATCGATGGTGATAAATCTGGCGCTCTCTGGCAATGGGGTATTAACCTTTCAGCAAGCTCAAAAGTTAAAGCGGTACTTAATTTGCGAAATACTCAAATTAAAAATGTTAGTCGAGCTTATAGCCCTCAAGCCTTTGGGCAAGCGAATGTAACTGTGAATGCCAAACATATCGTTGCTTCAGATAACACTGATGATGGTTTCATTTACGTGACTGGTTTTTTATGTTCAGGGCTTGCAGGTGAGAATTCAGGCGCTAGTGGTCCATGTCCATCAATTCCAATGCCAGTAAGTGAAAATCCAAAAATGACTGTTTATATCGATAAGTCTCAATTCATTGGTAATGGGAGTTTTGGACAGGGTATAGAACTTACTTCTTTTGATCAGGGAAAAGCAGATGAACAGATGCATGTCTCTAATACCACCATTACAGGATATAGTTTTGGGGTCTTTGTCTGGGATCCTAACGGGTATCCACGTACTCAAATTAGTGATCTCGGATGCCTAAACTTAAATAGTGAAAACGGTATAAATAGATCAAGCTGTATTAAAGCTGGATATACGAGCTTAGGAAAAAATCTTATTTATGGAAATGACTCCTGGAAGATATACTATGAGAGCTACTACACTCCTGGCTCTGAGTTACTTCTCCAAGCTGAAAGTAATATTGTTGCTCAAAATAATTATTGGGGCTTTGATATATTTAAAGATTATCTAGCCGCGCAATATCCAGGACGTTTCACTGATGGCAGAATCACCGAACTTTTCGAAGGGAAGAGACGGTGTCAGGAAGAATATGATAATACTGGAACATATACTCCAGTTGCTGATCTAGCTCCTTATCTTTCTCCTCCCGTGAGATGTAGCATCAACCAAGGTCCTCAATTGACGCGAGGTCCAACAGGTATCAATGGTAAGATTGATGATGCCTTTCCCTTGCTGACTCCGCCTAGAAATCATAGCAAGGAATAAGGGATGATTATTTAAATCGCTTAACTAGGTAAAGGTGGTGCGTCTAAACAAATTGATTTACTTGAAATTAATCAATTTTTTAGACCTCTACCTTTACTTACCCGGACAACCGAACGAGTTGCTCCAACTGGCCGTGAATGCCAACGATCAACGTGTGAGCCAACAGCTGCTCGCCATACCTGCTGTACGCTCACAAGCAGAACAACATAATTTCTACCTAGGTTCTGCAGGCTTAGATTTACGTGCACTGGCACAAGATGATGAGTCATCCATGACGGGCCTCACTCCAAAAGAACAACAACAAGTGGCAGGACTTGAAAAAGCCTATAAAAACCTCATTCAAGATACTGAACGGCATCTTGAGGGTGATCGATGCTGTGCGCAACGATTTAAAGGAGGTATTTCTGACG
>JBGSSQ010000126.1:0-4121 GCA_041736975.1 Gammaproteobacteria bacterium | reverse complement strand
TACTCAATTACTTCAGACTTGACCCCTTCCCTTCTTTCCTCTACATTGCGCAGCCAATTGGTGATTGCTCTTGCTCGGCAACCTTATGCTCGTAGCGTAGAGCATCTGTGAGTAAAGATGTCTTTAAAAGGCTTTTCATATTACGATTGAGGCCTGTAGGCGAAGTTGAAGACATTGAAATACTCAAACTAGCTTGCTCGACTAGCATTCGTACTAAGGTTGGGTGCTGTTGCAAATATTGTTCGGTATAGCTCTGGCCAAGTTGATAGCTAAGCTCCTCAATGATGGCGACTTCAACATCGGCAGCATGCTGCTCCGCAATATAAAAATAATTGCAAAACACAGTCATATTTTGATGGTATGACGCAATACTATCTTCAAGCATTTTTTGAAATCTATTCGCTTCCTCAATGTCCACTCTTACTGATTTCAAGGTCTCATCATGGAGCTTGAGCAGGTTTTCACAATGTACGTCATCGACATCAAAAGTATCCAACTGTTCCTCTACTAACAAAAGCGCTTGACAGTGGAGATTTGCCACATCGAGTAATTGCTGTAATGAAGCCCCTGATAGTACACCCAGTAAATCATTGGTAATGACTGAATGCTCTGTATTCTTTGGTAATAACGCCATACAGCTTGCTGCAATTTTGGATATCGCCAGCGTTAAATCAGCATTTAATTTAATATGTCCCGCCAACGTTTCTTTTAATAAAGCAGTTAACTCTTGGGTCTTTACTTGGCTTCTCTCTCTTTGTTCTAATCTATTTCTGGCTTCACCTTCGTAATCCCAGGTGACGATCCTTTCTGGTGAAGAATCATCATCAGAATCAATCGATCGTTTTTTTAGTGGTGATGGCGTGTGTGCTCCTTTCAAACGTGCCCGGGCGCCAATGCTGGGTTTGATTTGTTGTCGCGTTGCGAACCGAGTCATTGATGTCTTGAAAGCTAATGACATCATAGCGGTGGAGCTAGTATTAGCACCTGCTGCAGCTTCGAAATTGGCTGTGCTTAGCTCTGGCGCAGGGAGAGTTGATTTCACTGCTGAGAGTGGTTTTTTAGCCTTTTTGGTCTTGCTTGGCTTATTGGGGCCGGCATTTTCAATATCTGAGGAAGTCCTAACCAGCTTAGGTGATTTCGTCATTTCTAATTGAGACTCAGTGTCTCTTTCGCGTTTTTGTTCCATTTTAACACTCACTTTGTTGTATCCGTGATTATCTAGCAATGTTAAAGTACCTGCTATTTTTCAAGTTGTCAACTAAATAATGTGATGTTTTACATGGCCTTATGAGCAACACTTCATCGGTCATCTAGAATAAGGCCGCATTAACACTGCGATTATTTTTGCTAATCATAAAATAACCTAGATTCGGCTAGGTGAGATCATAGCGAGAGCGCCAGTGGGCAACCATTAGGCCACTGTTGTTGAATGAAGAGAAAGTGCGGTGCCTGGGTTGATTTTATCGCTGATAAAACTTAGAATGTCTCCCCGTTATCGAATTCTTTGCAAAGGAGCGTGGGATGAGTTCGAAAAAACATGAGGTATTGCCTCATCAATCTATGCCTACCTCTGAAGGATACATGCAAACAGCGATTGAGCTATGCAGAGATCGGCTGTTTAGCCTTGAAGCCAGCACTAGGAAAAAGGAAACTCTATTGGAGCGGCTTAATCAACTTGATGACGAAAATCGTAACAAGGCCAATGGCCTAGGCTAAATCTACTTTCTTCAGCATGGCTTCTAGCCCATTCAACTTAATTTCATAGATCAAAGCCAACTGCTCCCCCAGCCGCCCTTTGGGAAAACCTTTGGCATGAAACCAGACCAAATAAGGTTCCGGCAAGTCAAGCAATTTCCGTCCCTGATATTTTCCAAAAGGCATAACCTGACTTATAGCCGCCAATAAATCGTCCCCATCCCCCAAAATTGCCTCAACACCCTCAGCTTGCAGAGAGTGATTTTGATCGCTCATCAATAAATCTCCAATTATTGTCATGATGGACTTTGAGGTTAGTATAATCTAATTTGAGTATTCAAGCATAGGAGCTCACCATGGCCAAAAGTCACAAAATTCAGGAATATTATGCGCAAGCAATACAGTGCATCGAGACAGTATTAGAATACCTAGAGTTCGGTGATCAACAGTCGATTGATGTAGAGTTTGTTGAATCAAAACTCGATAATGCATCTGATTATTATGCGCAAGCACATCCTGATGATTATCGTCACAGCGGTGGTGCTGAGCTTGAGTTGCTTGCCGAAGCGGCAGCCGATAACCTTAGCGGCGAATCTAGTGAAGGTATGATTAACGTTTTTATTGATCAACTTTATGGTGTTTATCGAACTATCACTAGTCAGGCTGAAGAACTTAGTGATGATTACCAGTCTAGTAGTTTTGATGAAACGGATGAAGTTTCTATAGATTCAACTGAACGTAGTCCTGTTTCTAAAGATTATGAAGCCTACGTCGATGCGGAAAAAGCGACTGAAAAACGCTGGGAACGTGCTGTAAAAAGTGAATCTCTATTCTTTGACATAGAAAGGTCACTGAAAAAGACTACCCAGCATTTAGCTGAGAAGTTTCTAGGTAACCGGACTAGAGCTGACGGTAAGCCTGAGCTCATTGATATTACGCGACACTCAAAAAGAGCTATCATTATGGCTGATGCCGGCGCTGTTCAACGCTCCGTAGCCGACGTGGATTGGGATGATGCCAAACAAAAAGTGGCAACTTCCTCACCAAAAGCCAAGCATACCTTATTAGCAAAAAAATTAGGATGGCACAATAATGGCTCAGCGGCTAATTGGAATTGGCAGCATCTCTATCTTGGCGAGGCTGGTGCTGGAAAAGCTATAACCAATAAAATGGTAGCTAAGTATCAAGAGAAGCCTAGCTTAAATAATGTATCTAATTTTATATTAAAAGGTATAGGCAGCTACGGGAAAGATATTCTACCTTTCATCAATACGCTAACTGCAAAAGATCCTGAATATGAAATGGTTTTAGCGAAACTACTGTTAAAGTTTTCAGCTACCAAGAAAGTACCTACCTTCGCAATGCTAGAAAAATATGACCTTGAATTACCTGGCTCAATGACTGCAAAGCGCAATAGTATTATTAAGTTTAACAAAATGGCTTTGCTCATTGTGGTTAAAGAGGTCTCTAGGCGTAGGCACCATGGCCCAGATATTCCTGACTATCCCTTTGGCATCGCAATTGCTAAAGCATTATTGCTACTTTCCGATGGCCATTTGCGTATGGAGCAAGTATTTGATGCTGACGCAAAATATGGGGTTTTTACTGGAACAAAAATCATGGACACTAACAATCTTCGGGCATTGAAGGGAAAATTCAATCGTGTTTTCGACCTCTATGACAGAAAATATTCTACTATTACCTGTAATAAAGAATTCTTGGGTGCTCATCCTGGTGCAAAAATAATCAGTACCCGCGAAGTTAATCATCAAATCTCGTTAGCTGTTTATGGCGGCTTATCGGATTCAGACAACGAAACCTATGAATCCTCTGATGAAGAAACCTGCAGTTTGTTTGCAAAGACATATTAAATAAGCACCGCCAGTCCTCTTCACCACAACCCGGGGATAGAACCCACTGGTGTAGCAAGTAGGTTTTGCGAGCACATAGCAGTAGGGCAGTTGTGGGTATCATTAAGTACCTTAAGACGTTTTAAGCTCTGTTCATAGTTCATCCCCGTGTATTTCATTCGTTGTTGATCGGGGAATGATGCTTCAGTCTGGTATAAGCACCAACAACTCTCCGCCGAGGTTGTTGGCTTGAAATACTGAGTGGCAAATAATTGCTTGTGGCCGCTATTCACCAGATAGCGATCTACACCCATTGCGGCTAAGTTATGTTGCGAAATATCGCCTAGTTCTACCGCGCGTTTAGCCCAAATAAATGTTTGAAAAAAATGCTCTGGTTGATCCCCATGCTGAAATACTAGCGCTGCAGCAGCGTAATCTCTAGCCTCTTTGAAGCAGCCTTCACCAAAGAGTGCTCCAACACGTCCTCTACGTTGGCGATCCCGCAACTGTAGGTCCTTAATAGGGCCATCTTTTATACGGTCGTCCTGATCAGCTTTTACAATCTGTTGCAACTCC
>JBGSSQ010000097.1:0-2113 GCA_041736975.1 Gammaproteobacteria bacterium | reverse complement strand
AACATTTATACTCGTGCTAATTTTAAGTTATTTGACTATAAGAGATTTCAAGGTGCTACTTTACTTCACAGCGGGCATCATTGGCATGAGTGCTGTGTTATTAGCTTCAGGCTGGCTAATTTTAGCTGCATTACAGCATTTTCGTATGAAGCTAGGGGGTTCTTGGCGCTTTGGCATCGCCAATGTTTATCGTGAGCGCAATAATAGTATTGTCCTACTGCTTGGTTTTGGTTTGAGCATTATGATGCTCTTGTTAATGATTCATTTACACGCAGGGTTGCTACAAGATTGGCGTACTTCACTACCCCTAGGAACGCCGAATTATTTCGTGGTAAATATTCCTCCACAAAAAGTGACTGAGTTCGAGGCATTTTTAGCCACTCAGAAAATACCAACCGCAGGATTTTTTCCGTTAGTTCGTGGTCGCCTCACGTCGCTCAATGACAAACCGATCAACACGGCCTTACCCGAATCATCCCGCAAGGATGAAGCGCTACAACGCTCATTAAATTTCACCTGGCAAGACAGTTTACCAGAAGACAATCATTTACAAAGCGGAAAATGGTGGACAGCAGCACAACAGGATCAGTCAATGGTCTCAGTAGAACGTAATTTTGCCGATCGTTTACACTTAAAAATGGGCGATGAGATCGGTGTCATGGTAGAGAATGAATTATTAATTGCTAAGATCATCAATATCCGCGAAGTCAACTGGGTATCATTTCGTCCGAATTTTTATATTATTTATCCACCGTGGATTTTGCAAAAGTTTCCAGCCACTTTTATGACCAGTTTTTACTTAGCAAAAGAACAAAGTGTGGTGTTGCCAAAATTAGTAGAACGTTTCCCCAGTGTTTCTGTAATCGATATTGCGGATATCACCGAACGCTTACAAGCCATTATCAATAACATACTCATGTCGCTGCTATTCTTATTAGGTTTTATTTTCATTGCAAGCACTGCTATATTAATGGCCGGTGTACAAGCAACAATCACCGATCGTTTACAGGCTTCAATGATCTTACGCGCTCTGGGCGCCAGCCAACGACAGTTAACTGTTATCATGATCAATGAATTTATAGTCATCGGTGCCATAGCAGGATTTATGGCGTCAATCGGTGCAGCATTGACCACACTCATTATCTCCACACGTGTTTTTCAGCTGGTTGATGTCACAGTTTGGCCGCTACTGTTACTCGGGCCACTCATAGGAATCATCTCAGTTACCCTTATTGGCCTACTCGCTAGCCGCCAGGTTCTGCGCCAAAATGCTGCAGAGATTTTGCGCACCTTTGAAACTTAGCGAAGCCACGCCAGAGAATTACGGGTATTTGGAAAGAGAGCACCTCTGCCTACAAAAGAATTACATGTTGTTATTTATGAGAATCCCTTGTTCACAAACACTCAACTTGAATTGCTTTTGCAGCAGATCAACCAACAGCGTGAGATTTTTCTCTTTGACTTTCTCATTGATGAAAAGCTCAAAGCCCTGAGGCATCAGCGTGACAACACAAGGAGCATTCGTTCTTGCCTGTGGTACTGCAATATCCCCAAACTCACGGTTGTCATATTGTCGATGCTGTGTATATCCTTTTAACTCATCACAATCGGTGATGATGTGCGTTGAAGTATTCGCCAAAAAGCCGATATACTTTAGATAATCAATCGCATAGAAAACGCTATTAATCAAAGAATTATCTTTAATAATATCACCCATAAATTGCAGATGATCTCTGAACAGAATCATAATTTTAAGATCCTTATTATTTTGAACGACTGAATATCGATCACAATATTCCAAGCTAATCACTGTTGGAACTAACAATCCCTGCTTAGCAAATAGCTCACAGCGCATCTCTGACTCTAGCATACTGATATAACTCACCATACAGGTTCTAGTTAAAGTGTAAGTTAATATATTGCTAGGCATATCATTTTTTTGAATAAACAAGCTGGTGATTCGATCGTAGGAGAGATTGTTTTCTTGTTGTATTATCTGGTAGACTTTCTCTTTAGTATTCAGCAACCGTTCATGATGCTTGACACATGACTCTTTAATTGATGGCGTAAACCCACCATGATACATCACGCAGCCTTTAATAATCAGCTTCTC
>JBGSSQ010000095.1:0-5844 GCA_041736975.1 Gammaproteobacteria bacterium | reverse complement strand
GGGGCATTATCAGCTAAGATAATGTCATGGGATAATTTTGAATAGGAGTGTCAAAAATGATCAACTGTTTTAAGCGTCTTTTAGCTACACTGAGCCTTGTTTCTCTCAGTCTTTATTGTCATGCAATTCTTGCTGTAGAGGGAGCCGGCGCGGTTACCCCGATTGCGCCACTAAAATTAGTGAGAGAGGGTAGGGAGCTCACTCAGCAGGAACAGTTATTAACGAATGCAATGCGTAAGCCTGGTGCTATGATTTTTATGCTTGGAGGCCTCTGGTTGCTCATTAATTTGGTGCGTAAGCTATCTGGTGGCAAGCCCAATTTTAAGCGGCCGCTTGTTATGATGGCGTTGGCTGGCATTATGATTTATATGGGGCCCAGCCTAGTAACATGAACTATTTTCAAACACATGGACTAGAAACTTGGAAAAGTCACAGTGTTTTACCTGGCGCGAAGGAGGAGCTTGTCGCTGAGGCCAGGTTGTTTGCCCGTGAAAATGCGCCCTTATGTTGCTTTGTTTATCCGCTACGACAAGCTATGCCTGTAGAATCACTGCTCAATCATTTTTGGCAGGCAATAGAAGTTGCGGGTCATTGCCAAGGTGTTGTTATCCCTTTTGAGCAAATCAAAGCAGCGCAAACCTACCCACGATTTATATTAGGCTGTGATTTAGCTGAGATGATTGAAAATACGGTCAACTTTGACAGCAACCTACAAAACCATTTCCATACCCTGGAAGCACCACAAGCAGTTTTTGAGACACAGGCGCTAAAGGCATCTTGGTGGCAAGGATTGAGTAAGCTATTGTAGTAGATCCAGTGATAAAAGAATTTTAATAAGGTCACCCTGCGGTGTCCAGGATTAGTGATTGCATAGTCAGATCTATTCGCTGTAGAATACACGCATAATCTGCCAGCATTTGGCTAATACGGCAGAAATGCACAGACTCTTGCAAAGGGTTTTTAAGGATAAGTAAAAGAAAAGGCTAGGCTAGTTTTCTACCCTGTGCTGTATGGTAACCTTCATTTCTGATAAAATAAGGAGTTAAGATGCGTACTCAAACCCTAGTGTATTCACCCGACCCAGAAGAGTTCGCCAGAGCCTTACAAGAATATAAGCCGTTTGCTGCCAAGGGTAAAAAACCTAGTGAAGTAGAAGTACCACTCATAGCTGAGTACAGTCCTCTTTTATCTGCATCAATGCCACATTTTCAGGAAAATGAACTTAGATATCATGTTAACATGCTGTTACTTAGACGACGTTCTACCTACTATTTTCGGCATCAGTTCACAAATTTAGTTAAAAAATATTTTTTATACGATGGCCGGGATAGGATTGAACCTTATCGGGCTGTATTTGAACATTTGAATTTACGATTGAGTGAGTTGTCTCTTGACATGGATTTAGCTGAGTATTGTCGGTATTTATCTGAAATTCTTAATGAAATATTGGAAGCGTTCGTACAACGCACAGCAGAGGCTAGCCAGATTTTGAGTCAGCGTTATAAGGAAGGTGGCACTCCAGTAGAGTTTGTTAGGCGGATCAATGAAAATATCCATTATGTTTATCAGGGAAAAAACGAAAAGCGTCCTGAATATTTATATCCAACTGAGCATCTGACGAGAAAAAGCTCGGAGTGGGAGAGAAATTACCTTATTAAACATAAAGATTCTGATCCATCGACACTAAATCAAGTCGATTTGCAACGCTACGTTGAACACTATGAAGAACTTATTCAGTCTGAGTTAGATCGTTTCAAGCACAAGTGTGCAGAGGTTGAACAAGACTTTACTGAAGAGTTGCGTACCTCCTTCTCCGTTGATATTTTACATGATAGTGTTTTGGAGTTAGTGAAATTGTATGGTGGCGAAGAAAAGACTGCTATTGCGAAAAAAATAAAGAAAATAAATCGCTATGAGGCTGGAGAAACACACGAAGTGTATTTGGGTAAGGTTTTAAGGGCGGTGCGTCTACATGTTGAGAAAGCACGAGTTGAAAAAACTACAAAAGAATATGTTTCTCTGTTGACACCAGCGATGGAGAATTACAGCACTCCGCTTGAAGATATGCGAAAGCGTGGGATAGTATCAAAAGAATTGCAGAAGTTTTTAATGTTCTATCTTAATACTGATTATCTCGCAAAAACGCCTTATTATCTGGAGAAAGAATTTTCAAACTTTTACAACATAGACAAAAAATCAAAGCATACACAAATTACCCTTGATTATGATGAGCAGAGCAAGAGTATTCTACTTAAAACACAGGTGCGTTATAGTAAGGCAGAGTCTCGTGATGAAAACAAAAAAAGCTATCATCATGATGTTGCTCAAATAGAAACAACTGTTCGAATAATGGAGGGATCACCTCAAGAAAAACATTATAAAGTGATTCAAGAAAAGTGTGAATTGCATATCTATAATCTGGAGTTAAAGCGTGACTATCTTCAGAAAAAACTGCACTTGAAAGAAGGCGTTCTTTATAAATTAACCCATGGCATTCTCTTGACCCAAAAAGAAGAGTTGGTAATTGACAGGTATCTAGCAATGGATAAACTGGGTGAAGAATGGAGCGATAAGCTTCAGATCTTAACAGAAAAGACTAAAGGCTCCGATGTGTTTTTAAGAGCATGGCAAGATAAGTTGTTTTTTATCAATCTTTTTGATTCTGCACGATTTCAGCCAGTTGATCCACTAGCAGCAGTAGATCATCGCCACTTAACTGTACTGCAGAAGCTATGTGAGATGCGTAATCCACAGGAGAGATTAAAAGCCTTTAAAAGAAAGTATTCATACCATGATCAAAGTGTCAGCGAGTCATTTAAAAATGTTGAGCTGCTGAAGGAGTGCCTTGAAGATGTCAAAAATTTAAAGTGGCAGGTGATCTCTGAAAAATTAAATAATTCTGCGACGCGTGAATTAATGATGGCGGCACTGCACTCCTTAACAAATAAAAAGCATATACAGCAAGCACTACAGTCAAAACGAATTTTGTATTCACTGGATGCCAATACCCTCTTGTTTTTTGCGAAGCGGGATCAATCTATAGCTAATAAAATCCTGAATCAATCTATTTGGCGGCGCCTTGGTGTGAAAATTCTTAAGCTTTTTAATGGCGGTAAATATTTGCGGGTCCCCGCTAATCGCCTAAAAAAGGAGCAGGTAATTCAGTTAGCTCAAAAATACCCTGAGCTTTGGAAGGGTGGTCTTCGGCCACGCAGTGAGCTAGTTTGTAAGATAACCGGACAACGAAATGTGGCAGGATTACTCAATGCTGATGATTTGATTAGCTTGAGCAACAGTGGTTCGAAAGAGGTTAAGCGAGGGGCTAATGACGCTATAAATGCTCATTATCAACTTATGAGAAAACTCATGACCCCAGGTGTTGCTTCAATTGAGTCGGCTAATAAGCGAGTACAATTACTGACTAACTTAGGTGTGACCTATGAAGATCGTTTAAAGCCAAGAGGAGAAGAGTTACTGCGTTTTGGTCTTGAAGTGCCAGAAGGCAGAGCAGCTAATGACTATAATATCGCAGATGATCAAACAGTAGAGGATTTCCTGTATGCTGGGTTTAAAAAGCTTATTGATAAGCGAGATAACCGTGGAAATGCCATTGGCCATGTTGCTCTACACGAGGCAGTGGCTGCTTTATGGCACATC
This sequence comes from Gammaproteobacteria bacterium, assembly GCA_041736975.1. Lineage (GTDB taxonomy): Bacteria > Pseudomonadota > Gammaproteobacteria > JAIEPX01 > JAIEPX01 > JAIEPX01. The sequence goes on along the minus strand of JBGSSQ010000095.1, from coordinate 2,187 downwards.
CCGCGGCGTCTGGCTCTACCAAATCGCCCAGGTACAGATGTTGATGCAGTCGCTAAGCGTGCGATGCTTCGTGTATTAGGTGAATTTCACCTGGTTTATTTATTAGGATTTACTCAGCAGTATTTCGTTGAAGAAAAAATGTTTGAGCAGCGAGAAACCTTTTATAAAGAAATTTTCACTGATCCGACCATGCTTGGGAATTTCCTCAAAAGCCCTGACTTTAGAAAACATTTCGCAAACTTTGCGTCAGAAGAGCTGCAAAGCTATGTACAAAATCAAGTCAAAACTCATTATTGTGCAAGTAGGGAGGGTTATGGGGCAGAGCCTGCGTATACCGTCCGGCATTTGATTGCGGCCTTTAGCTTGTACCAAAAGCCAGAATTCGCGTATATCAATAATCCTGACATTGCGCGGTGGTATATCGATATCATTCTGAAGTATAACGATCAACCTGCCGTTATCTCGCCATTAATCGATTTCAAAATCAATGATGTTGCTTTGATTTTGCAGCATGCAACGCCTATTCAACTGCAAACAATGTTACTGCATAATAAATGCAGAGATTTTAAAGTAAATGATGTTGATTCCAAAGGGCTTAAGTTGGAGCCGGGTCAACGAGAAGAACCGGCGAAACAACAAAGTAAAGTGTCACAGTTTTTTAGTCAGGCTGCAGAGGCTATCAAAAGCCAAAAGAATCTTCTTGAGAAAATGTCTAGTATGGATCTGTTGCCGGTTCTCTATAATGATCTATCCTTGCTTAATGAGTTAAACGATCACCAGCTACTCAGTGCCAGTGTAATTACTGCATCTGAGAAAGCCGCAATTATGTCTTCACCTGAAAAAGTTTATAAGATAAAAGTCAACAACGAGCGGATTCGTCCATTAGTGACCTTGAGTAAAATTCAAAAAAATCAACTCAAAGTTGGTAATGATGAAGAGATGAAAATTTTATTCAGTGCTGGTGAGAATCAACGAGAAGATGGTTTTGGCTATGTGCAAGATGCGAGAGTCGTAAGTTTGCTGCAAGCGGTTAAATGTACTATTGCAGGAATAAAAAATCTGAAATCATCCAAAGACGTGTTGAGGGCTATTAAAGAAGCCATTTTAGTATTGGAAAAGCCGGTGGATTATAAGTTAACTTATTTTTCACTGAAAAGATTATTATGTGATAATCAGTTTATTCACAAGATTTATAATTCTGAAACCTTTTGTCCAGAGGTTGCAGCAGAGTTTGTAGGTTTTCTTGAGGCCATAATGTCAGAAATTAAGCGTGATTTTATCATCACTGATCAGGCGTTTGAGAGAGAAGATTGTATCGTTAACTTCCATAAAAAGTTTGCAGACCATTGTTTGATTTCTGCCGCAAAAGATAACCTTTTACGCAAAAAAATATTCTCCAATAAAGATTTTCAGCGTTCTTTGGCGGCTTATGGGGAGTTGTCTCAAGTGTTGTTTTTCTTAGTTTCATCAAGGTGCACTCGCAGTGTTATTACTGATTGGCACTATGCTTTAGAAAAGCTGTTTGAGCCTGAAAATGCTGCATTGCTCGATGAGTATTGGCCGTACTTAATTGAAAGTGTTCCTGGTTTTGCGTCCTGGTATTTAAGCCAGATCAATCAGCGAATGGAATCTGATGTGGATGCCACTAAACTAAATGATTTAATTCCATATCAATTAGAGGGGTTTGATATACTGAGATTGTTGGCTCGTGAGTATGGTGCTAGAGGCAGACTTACCCATGATGCTTATTTCTTTAGAAATCTACTGCTGAAAAATCCTGCATTTTTGTCACGTGCTCTAGAGGTCAATGATAAAATAATTGATGCTCGAAATCACGCTGGTTTGATGTTAGATATTTTGAGGGTGGAAATTCAACATTCGACTCAGAACAGGCCGGCTAAACTATCTGTCATTGCTTTGCAGTTACTCTCTCCTGATAGACTTGATTTTATCCTTAGAAATGCTGATGCTGAGAAAATAATGAAATTGCTTGAGGTTCATCAAAGCATAGGCCGTAAACACTCAATAACAGATGTTTTCTGGAAATCTATATACGCAGTTTTACGTGAGAACTATCAGGCGCGAAATTATGTTAGGGCTGAGTTAGATAAAAATCCTGAAATAATCAAACAGATACTGCTTAATACTGCATGGCCTGTTATTTTGGAGTTTGCGCGCAGTAGTAAT
>JBGSSQ010000006.1:0-6134 GCA_041736975.1 Gammaproteobacteria bacterium | reverse complement strand
CAGGCCCCGTTCGACGCAATAGCGCACACATGACACCCCTGTCTTGCCCAGCCCCACGACGGCTGTCAACCCTTTATCCACCATGAATTCACCCACCAAGCCGCAAAGCCGGCAATCATACCCCATTATCACCAGCATGTCAGGCTCTTGAGGATATTTTCTGCGAAAAGGCATTTTTGGTCATTGCGAGCGCAAGCGTGCCGAGTTACTGCCGCCCCCTTCCTTCGCAATGACGGTTCTGGTATTCTCGCATTGTGTATTCAACGAAACTCTGTAGACTGCAGAGTAGCACTTACATGTGCTCGCGATTTTGCGAACCACAGTACTTGCTGAACTATTAACCCATAGGAGCACAGCTATGAAATATAAAATAGCTTTCGTATCTCTCTCACTCACCGCACTGTTACTTTCTGTATCAGCTTGTAACACCACATCAATGCAACCGGACCAACATTCCAAGGTGGGTTTCTCTAATGTTACGGACATCCCACTGCCAGTATCCGCCAAAATGGATATGGACAAATCTTTGGTCTCAGGTTCAGGTGACAGCTGGTCAGGACATTTAGTCTACCACACCCCTAAACCCCAAGTTAGTGTGATTGAATTCACCAATAAAGAAATGATTTCATCCGGGTGGTCTAAGATTAGCGAACTACGTGGGCCAGAAACCATTATTACCTTCATCAAGTCTAAACGCATAGCGACCTTCAGGGTCATCACTGAAAAAAGCTTAATGTCCAAATCGACCGTTGTCGCCATTGACATGTCAAACTCAAACTTTCGTCAAGGCATTGTCCAAGAAGAAGAAGAGAGCTAAGTACGTCCACGAAACCCCAGCGCCAACAAGTACACTTCTTTTGAACGTGGACGAGAAGCCTGGGGTTTACGGGTTTTAACGACCTTAAATGAAACGCGCAAACTTTGAATGAGCGGGTCAAAGCCTTCACCCTGGAATATTTTAAGCAAAAGAGCACCACCAGGTGGCAGCACTTGCTTGGCAAACTCAAAGGCGAGCTCAGTCAGATACATTGCCCTCGGGATATCAACAGCCTTCACACCGCTGAGATTGGGAGAAATATCAGACGTCACCAGATCGATGTTTGCACCGGAAACAGCGGCCATAAGAGCATCATAGCTTTCTTCAGTCATGAAATCCCCTTGAATAAACTCCACCCCAGGCAACGGATCCATAGGTAAAATATCCAGCGCAATAACGCGCCCACGCTCACCAACAAGCTTGGCCAGATATTGACTCCAGCCCCCAGGTGCCGCACCTAAATCCACGACAACCATCCCTGGCCGGACAATGCGATCTTTCTCTTGGATCTCGATCAGCTTATAGATCGCCCTAGAACGATAGCCCTCGAGCTGGGCTCGCTTGACATACGGATCATCAAAATGTTCTCTTAGCCAACGATGACTACTTTTTGAGCGTGGCATTTGGCCTCTCTTCTGATAAACTACGCTTTTTACAGCTAAGAGATTGAGTATACAGCAGTCTGGGTGAACGAGCAAAGTGTGCACGCCCCCACCTTACATTACATTGAGAGTTATTTAAATATGAATTCTAATCAGAGAAGCCTACTAAAGAGCCAAGCTCATCACCTCAAACCCGTGGTGATCATTGGCGCAAGCGGCCTTACCCAAGGGGTGTCGCTTGAAATTGAACGCGCACTTGACGATCATGAGCTGATAAAAATACGCATCAGTCAAGATGAACGCGAAGTACGCAAAAGGATTGCGGCTCTAATCATCGCGGACCATCACGCCGTTTTGGTTGGCAGCATCGGCCACATTATTATTATTTACCGTAGAAAGAAATCCTAACTATTGCCCACACTAGGTAGTAGTGCCACTGTCATTGCGAGCGAAGCGTGGCAACCCAGAAAAAATTAACTATAGCCAGATGGCACAGTCAAGCCCTTTGGGCAATGCTGTTTCCCTCTAGTTATTTCTTTCTGGGTCGCCACGCTTCGCTCGCGATGACGACAAAAGGAGCGACGTTATCGCTAAGTTCTTACATCCTGTTTAGCTGGCAAGTTTTTCTGCCATTTCCGGTATTCGTTGATACGCGCAGGCGTCACTATACCACCGGCATTTTTACCATATTCTTTCTTGTTATCATTACGCCAAGCATTGCGCTGGTAAGTGATAATGCTAGCGATAACGCCATCAGAAAGTTCGGTGATCCCCCAAGCAGGCATTTTGTGTGGCTCGCCACTCAATACAACATGAATATGACCAACAGCTGGGCCGGTAACGATTAAGCTGCCTATCAGCTTGGGCCCCTCTTTACCTTCACCGCTATTACCATGACAGTCAGCGCAGTAACGCATATAATCAGTATGTCCTGACTCGAGTTGCGTAACGCTTGGCTCATGACCCTCCGGCTTAACCTTGTCTCCAAGCATAATATCAGCATTCGCATGGCTCGACAGTGCCAATAGAAAACCGAGAGTCAATAAAAAACGAAGCTTCCTTTGCATCAACTTTCTCCCTACGTCAAATACTAAGCAGTATCACAACAAACGCTTTAATTGGCAATCCCCTCTAGAGTAGACTATCATTCCGCAGGACCCATTACTAAGCAAACGATCTTGAGGAAACAAAGAAATTGAACATCGCTATTTTATCGCGCAACGGAAATTTATACTCAACTCGCCGACTCCGTGAAGCGGCTAAAGCCCGTGGTCATCACGTGTCTGTTATAGATTACGCCCGCTGCTACATGAACATCACATCAGAGAAACCCAGTATTCATTATAAGGGGCTAGAGCTTCCCGCCTTCGATGCAATTATTCCACGCATCAGCCCGAAGAGAACATTTTATGGTACCGCAATTGTGCGTCAGTTCGAAACAATAGGAACGTTCAGCATCAATCCCTCCATCGCCATCACCCGATCTCGCGACAAATTACGCTCTCTGCAATTGCTATCACGCAAGGGCGTGGGCCTTCCTATCACCGGTTTTGCAAACTCCCCCAGCGATGTGGATGATTTGATTCAAATGGTAGGTGGCGCACCATTGGTCATTAAGTTAATTGAAGGGACTCAAGGCGTTGGTGTTGTTTTGGCGGAAACTGTTAATGCTGCAGAAAGTGTGATTCAAGCCTTCATGGGCTTAAGTGCCAATATTATAGTGCAAGAATTTATTGAAGAATCTAAAGGTTCTGATATTCGTTGTTTTGTTGTAGGCGATAAAGTCATAGCGGCAATGAAGCGACAAGCGGGTAAGGATGATTTCCGCTCCAATATTCACCGTGGTGGCACCGCAACCGCCATTAAAATTACCAAAGCTGAACGTGAAACAGCAATACAAGCTGTTAAAATTATGGGGCTTAAAATGGCAGGTGTGGATCTTCTACGCTCCAAACGTGGCCCTCTAGTGATGGAAGTAAATTCTTCACCAGGACTGGAAGGCATTGAAACAGCGACCCACATAGACATTGCGGAAAAAATTATTGAGTACATTGAAAAACATGCCAAACCCATCACGCCACACAGCCGTTATGAAGGATAAACATGCCAAAAGCTCGCAGCAAACTGATCATTAATGAGACGCAAATAGAACGGGGCGATCGCGTTGTTATCAACTTAGAAATGCCGAAGCTCTATGATTGCACACCTATTTCAATGCCGGTTCATGTATTAAGAGGCAAAAAGCCTGGCCCTGTTCTCTGCGTTATTGCTGCGGTACACGGTGATGAAATCAATGGCATTGAAATCATTAAGCTGCTATTGAAAAAGCTACAGTCACAATCGCTATCTGGCACTCTTATTGCTGTTCCCATTATTAACATCTATGGGTTTCTTTATCAGACTCGATACCTGATGGATAGACGCGATCTCAATCGTTGCTTCCCTGGCTCTAATACTGGATCGCTGGCATCGCGCTTAGCCCATGTTGTTATGAGTGATATCATTGATAACGCCACTCACATTATTGATCTGCATACCGGATCATTACACCGCAGCAATTACCCGCAAATACGCGCCAATCTACAAGCGACTGGCGTTAAAAAAATTGCCAAAGCATTCAACGCCCCCATTATTTTAAGCGCTGGTGGCCCACCGGGTTCACTACGTGCTGCTGCCGAAGAAAGAAAAATCCCCATTATTGTTTACGAAGCTGGTGAAGCTTTACGATTTGATGACTTAGCAATTCGTGTTGGCGTTAAAGGGGTATTGAATGTCATGAACAATCTTGGCATGATACACAAAAATGATGGCAAGAAACCCAAAAACACTTCTGCTATCGCACAATCCAGTTACTGGATTCGTTCACCACACAGTGGAATTATCAGTGCGTTTAGATCGTTAGGTGACACTGTGACTGGCGGAGAAATACTTGGAACCATCTCTAACCCCGTTGGTGATGAAGAGTATCACGTTGTGGCCCCACACGGCGGCACCATTATTGGCAAAAGCAACATACCCATTGTGCACGAAGGTGCTGCATTATTTCATATTGCCTGCTTCGAAAAAATCAGGCATCCTGATGAAGAGCTCAACAAACTCCACATCAGCCTAGACCCTAATCTGGAAGCCCGTGAACTCTCAGGTAGCAATGAAAGATAAGGAGTAGAATTTATGGATAATTTACTCACTGAAAACAAGAAAAAAATCCCAAGGAAATTATTGAAAAACAAAATCATTGTAGGCTGGCACGAGTGGTGTGCACTTCCCACTTTACATGTCCCAGCGATTAAAGCAAAAATTGATACTGGCGCAAAAACTTCCTCCCTCCATGCTTTCGATATAAAAACTTCACGAAAAGATCAACAAGACATTGTTCACTTTTCAGTACACCCAATTCAAGCGAATAACAAAGTCGTTATCCAGTGCCAAGCTCCTATTATTGATGAGCGCCATATAATGAGCTCCAATGGCCACAAAGAGCTACGCTGTGTGATTTCAACACAGTGTCTGCTCGGCGATCTTTTATGGGAAATTGAGCTGACGCTATCCGACCGAGACCCGCTGCGCTTTCGCATGCTGCTCGGACGAGAAGCCCTTAATAAAAATGTCATCATCAACCCCAGTCGCTCTCTTCATCAAGGAAAAATCACCAAATCTGAGATACGCACCTTATATGAAGGAGGCTAAGACTTGACTACTCAGGCGTCCTTGGAGAAAAATTAATTTTATTGGTATTTTCTGACTGAGAAGTTCTGACAGTATTCAAAAATTCTTTGCAATTATCTAAACCACCTCTTTTTATAAGAATATTACGAATAGTACTATTTTCAAAGCCTAATACCTTGCCATCATATTTAGAATCAAGCGCCTCTTTTGAGTAGGCTTTTACACGCTCATGGTCTATTATTGCATTCAGCGTCTTAATGAACCGACTATTCTCCTTGGGCTTTCTATCTGGATGCTCCATAATTATTGCCACAGTAACAAGAATATCTTTTAAAGCTTGTACAGGCGAGTTATAGCGATTGCCATTCAACTTCTCAAGAACTTGATTCATTTGGTTTTTACACTGAGATTCAAACCCTCTATTGCTAAGCTGCACTGGTGGACCACCTTTAACATAGCTAATCAACGTAGTCTTTATGGTTGACAAAGCGGCACCATCATCAAAACTTTCCTCTGGGTAACTTGCTTCTGGACGCTTGGCGTCCTTCACTGGCTCATTCAGCAAAGCCTCTATCTCATCCCACACTGAAGATTCTTGTGTAATTTTTGATCTTTCTCGCTTATTAGGAATAATCTCTGTGGCTTTTTCATTCAAAGAATCAGCCGAATCTTTAGGAAGAAGTGTTTTAACTGACTCTCGCCATTTTTTTAGGGGCGCCAATCGATCATCAAATGACATCGCCTTGAGCTCATCTAATGTTTGATAGTCTTTACCTTGTATTCGCAGTTTTGCTTTATCTTCATCAGAAAGATTACTGGTCGCTAAACTGATATTATACCGTCCTAACACACCTCTAGCTTCTTGATCATTTTCACGCCGTAAAAATACTTGAGCAGCCGCGAGCTTATTGAAAACAAACTTTCTGAACTCAACAGGATTACTTTGCCTTTTCTCCTCATCCGAAGGTGAGTCCCCCTCGTTTTTATGCATACCCAACCCTCCCCATATAGCGCAATGATACCCCCCCCTCACTGTAACTATAGTATAT
>JBGSSQ010000003.1:0-4584 GCA_041736975.1 Gammaproteobacteria bacterium | reverse complement strand
ATCTGGCGCTATTTCGCCTACCCAGTATTTCGTATCATCGCCCGCACAAATATTCGTGAGGTTTTTACTGCACTTTCGCTAGCACTAATAGTCGGCGTTGCACTTTTGATGGAGTTAATTGGCTTGTCGCCGACGCTAGGTGCATTTATTGCTGGCGTGGTACTTGCTAATTCCGAATATCGTCATAGCTTAGAAATTGATATTGAGCCATTTAAAGGCTTACTGCTTGGTTTGTTTTTTATATCAGTGGGTATGGGCATTGATTTCGGTTTAATAATGAATTCTCCACTGTTAATAGTAGCAGCGGTAATAACCTTGATGTTAGTGAAAGCTTTTATTTTGTGGAGTTTGGGGCGTATTTTTTCCATCCCGACGATGCAAGGAATAGGCTTTGCGGTGATACTTTGCCAAGGCGGTGAATTTGCGTTTGTGCTTTTTCAATTTGCCAGTGGTTTATCGATTCTTCAGCCTGAACAAGCAAAATTTCTCACCCTTGTCGTTGCACTATCTATTGCACTTACCCCACTGCTAATACTGTGGTACAACCGATCCGTAGTTCCTCATTTTATTGGAGATTTACCTCAACCCAAGTTCGATTCGATTTCTGCACAAAACCCCATTATAGTCGCCGGTTTCGGCCGTTTTGGGCAGATTATCGGACGTTTCCTCATTAGCCAAGGTTTAAAGCTCACCATTCTAGAAAAGGACCCTGACCAAATCGAGCTGCTACGAAAATTTGGCTTTAAAGGTTATTTTGGTGATGCGACTCGACTTGACTTACTAGAGAGTGCCGGCGCTAAAAAAGCTAGGATACTGATCATCGCCGTTGATGATGTAGACGCTAGCCTTGAAATTGCACGACTGGCAACCACAACCTACCCTGACCTCACCGTGTTTGCTAGAGCCAGAAATCGCAAACATGCCTACCTTCTACATAAACTAGGCACTCACTATTTTAAACGAGAACTTTTTGACAGCTCACTGACCATGGCTGAAGACATCTTACTCTGGCTAGGGCACGACGCTAGTAAAATTAAGAGTAACGCTAATAATTTTCATGCTCACGATGAAAAAAGTTTGCTGAAATCATTTGAGTTTTTCGACGATGAATCCGCTCTAGTCGATTTTTCAAAAACAAACCGGGCTGAATTGGAGCAAATTTTGCAAAGTGACCTTAAAGCAACACCGGCGAAGGATCAATAGGAGAAAACTGCTTTTCAGCTTATTTTGGGACTTCTGAATCAGAAGATTATTCCCAATTCAATATAATGTCCTGATTATGTATTTTTTTGATTAGCTCAATCTTCGAGCATGCCTGCATTTTATCTTTGACTCTATCCAGGTGAGCCTCTATTGTGCGAGGTGACAAGCCAAGTTCGCTGGCAATCACCTTGTTAGTCTTGCCTTTTAAAATACCGGAAATACACTGAGCCTCACGTTGACTCACCTTTAATAATTGACCTGCTAAGTCTGCATGATAGGTTCTATTCAGAAATAACTCATGCATCACTTGATCAAGTTGATCATCATGAATCTGTTTAGGCTCTGTTTCAGACGCAACAATAACAGGCCGCTCTAAGCACCTCCGAATAATATGATTTGCTTTGTCTTTGAAATAGCCAATAAAACGATGAATAAAGTCTGTATTATTGAGGTAAATATCCAATATCTTTTTATTTTGAGTGGACGTCGCAAAATTGCACACTTCATGATACTGCGGGTACTCTGTAAGTATTGTCAACCCGTGGTCATGATGGAAATACTCCCTTGCTTCACTCAGGAATTGCGCATCAATATAACTGAGCCAAAGATGCTTACCGGGTAACAAAATATTTTTAGGACCGCTTTTATAGGTTTCGTGATTTCTGAAGAAATTAACATAGTCAGGATCGGTAAATAAGCCAAAAGCTTTGTTGTCTGGGTAGAAACGAGAATAATCAAAGTAATTGATATTTAAAGTATCAAAAAGCGGCTGACAGATCTCACGAACTTCCTTAACGTAACTCCAGGCTAATTCTTTTTTAACATCTGACATCATATACACCAAATTGATATTTGAAACTAATCGTATTTGCCCCCCAGAAAAATGTCAAGCTCGAATTACGCCTGTTTCTCACCGCCCTGACTCAAAGCCGCACCAGAACTGGAATTAGCGTAGATAACCTGTTTTTCAATTCTGTAAATACCCTGGAGAGCTTTTCAAAATCAAAACTAGCGTTAGAGCTAAAAGATAGGCTTTGTTGACCTTTTTGTAAGGCTGCTAAGTTCTTTAAGATAACCATCTAGACGCTGTCTCAGATGAGTCATAGCGCTCAATCCATCATCACTGAGCACATCGGAAGCCTGATCATAGCATGATTTGGCTAAATCAGTATCGTCGAGCTGGTAGTGGCAGTGGCCAAGATACACTAAGATTACACCCTCTTTATAATTAGCATCTTTGAAATGGTCTTTCTGAAACTTAGACACATCATTAAAAGCATCTGCTGCGTGCCGGTACTGCTTACAGTGGTTGTAAAATAAGGCCAGAGAAAATTTCATATCATAAAGTCGTATTGCCATAGCATCATGGTCTTGATTGTAATTCTGGAGTAGTTTAATAAAATGACAAGCATCACCACCATTTAACAGGCAATTAGTTAAGTCCAGTTTGAAATGAACATAAATTGATTCACTGTGTGTAATAGGATAATATGGTTTTATAATCTCAGACGCCTCACGATAGCAACTTAGGGCCTCTTCGGGATTATTTTCTTGAAAATGCATATCGCCGTAGCAAGTTAATATTCTTGCTACGTCAACATGCTGGTTGCCATGAATTTGACGAGTAATTGATAACGCCTTTATAAACAACTCTTTAGCCTGAAAATTATCTTGGATTTGCACATAAAGGTAGGCAATATTAGATAAACCATTGGCAAGATTCGAATGCAGATTAGTGCAAGAGTGCCAGATTTTGACAGCACGATGATAATAGTCAAAAGCCCCGGTTAGATCATTAATCAACAACAAAATATTGGCCAAATTATTATAGGATGTTGCCATATCGCTTTCATTTGGTATTAGCCGTTCACGTATCTTAACAGCTTCAAGACCAGCATCGAGGGCATTCATTGGATATCCTAGTATTTCACAAATCATGCATAGGCCATTTTGAACACTCGCTATTTCTAATTCAACCTGAGTATCCTGGTTATTTTCATCAAGTAGCTCTAGTAAAGACATAAGCGATTGCGTGTAGAAATCACGCGCGCTAGCATAATCTGCTAAAAAAAGGCAAGCCTCACCTAGGTATTTTTTGGTAATAGCAACTTCAGCCTTATCCGTTGGCGTAGTGAGCATTTGGAAGTTAAGCGCTTCACTGTGCTTTTCAAGTGCGAGAGCAAATTGCGCCGTACGATAGTAAATACTACCTATCCCATTATAAACCTTGCCAAGAAATGGCGTTTTAATATCGAGCTTGTTAATATTCTTCAGCAACGCTTGATAAGCAGGAAACAATGAATGCCGAACACGAAAATCTTTCAGTGTCAGATCACTTCGGCTCGGCGATAAAATCAGTAGCTGATTAATAAGATTATTGATTATGTTTACTGTGTTATTGCGCGTCGCAATTTGTACTTGCACCTGGGCATCGACAACACACATTTGTGTAAGTTGATGGAGCGTTACTTGATTGTTACCTACTTCTATCAGTGAATATGATTTCAACTGCTTAATTGCTTCAGTGAGCAGTAGATAATCTTGGAAAATTTTATCAACAAGAGATAATGGCGTTGAGGTATCCAAAAAAGCTAAATGTTCGAGTAACCTCAATCCTTCACGCTTAGGGTACTTAGAGAGCTTGACAAGAATATGGTTAATGGTAAGACTGATGGTTGCTTTATGGTCTAGTGGTCCTGCTTCCAGCCCCCATAAAGCCTTAGGGTCATTTTTAAATAAATTAATATAATCCCTAATAGAAATCACCCCTGATGAGTTACGGATACAATAGCAGGCTTGGGTCAATGCCAACGCTAAATTGCCTAATACAACGGCCAGATCAATGCAGTCTTTTTCTAGTTTATCCGTTAGTTTCTTATTAGGATTTTTATAAAGGATGGTCTTAATCAACTTTAAAGAGTCATCAATCTTAAAGGTTGCTAACTGAACGGGGGTAAATTGCTCCCAAATTTGATTAGTAGAAATAACAATGTTGTGACACTCTTTCCTAGGAGAAACAGGGAGAAGCCGACTAAGGGTATTTTCATCTGACACACCGTCTAATACCAACAACCAATCAAAATCGGCATTTTTTAGTTCAGATAATACCGACTGAGTAATCCGCGCCATATTTTTTTCTGTCACATCTATTTTTTTGGGGACACCAAGCTCAGTTTGATATTTATTCAACTCTTCAGCAAGACTTAAGAAGTCGTTATCGATAGAAGCGACATTTAAGCACCAAATGAGATGATAGTTATTTTTATAATCACTGACAAACTTTCTAACTAACTGCGTTTTCCCTGTACCACTATAACCAGACAATATGCAAGCTAAAGAATTATTTTGACTGTACAGATCATCACTAAAAGCTTTTAAATC
>JBGSSQ010000440.1:0-2088 GCA_041736975.1 Gammaproteobacteria bacterium | reverse complement strand
GAAAGCTTGCGCAAGGATTGGGCAAATATAGACCAATAAGCCTCCTGCACCTGCCGATCCAAAAATGGTAAGCCACGCTATCGGATCAGTGACAGTGCTAATAAAGCCTGTACTGGTGTTGCCACGCGCTATCATATCACCCGCAAAGGGAAGTACACCAGCTAAATTACAGGCAGCAAGTGAGCGAAAATAAAGCATACGTTTGCTCACATCAACATAATACGCTACAACCGCAGGTAGCATTCCAATGAGAATAAAGATAGCTGTCGTTTTAAGAAAAACCATGAGGATAATAAATATGCTGATATAGATGGGCGCTCTACTTGCACGTTTTTTCTTTTCTTTTTTTTCGCTTTTTTCCTTCTTTGCCATAAATAAGCCTATAAATTAAAATGATTTTTTAGGACAAAATACAGTGTAACTATCACACTAAATCCAGATATTAATGTTGCGATGCCACTACCAAGCTCACTGGCTTGTTTACGCTTAAAGTCATAGCTTCGTAACCGGTGAATACGAAATGAATTGGCTTGGAATAATTGTATGGATTGTTTGAATCCATACATATCTTTTTCTAATAAATCTTTATTTGCAAACGCAGTTACAATCATATTTAAGTTGCCTCGCTGGGCAGCATATGCAAGAGAATCACATACAGTGCGCCGAATTTTAAGGCTATGAATAGCTTCTGTGCTTTCCATAAGACGCAGTGCCGCCCAGTGAGCAAGTCCATAGAGATTCTTTATGCCTGAACGCTCTTGGGCTTTACCCAAAATAGCAATTGTAAGTAATTCTTTGTTTTCAGCAATATGAGGAAATTTAGTAAAATCTGAAAAAGATATTTCTTTGTTGAGGTTAGACTGGCTGGCAGCAAAAGAAGAAATATGTGTATCGATGAGTGATTGACTGGTTGCTTCAGATGCAGCCATTCTATCAAGCTGATATAGCAACTGAGATACGTCAGCGATGTAGAATTCTTTGAGTTTTTGACTCATGCAAGGTAATTTAGGGTTTAAATCATAAATAGTTCGCTCCATACCAAATCCAATAGATTCAATCCTAGCGCGATTCCGAATTTTATCAATTTTTGTCAGTGCTTCAAATTTATCTTCACCCCCAGCTTGATTCTGTGCTTCAGAGGAATAATTCGGCAGATTCCAAGAAAAACATTCAAGTACAGTTTGAATATCACTTTGACGATTGTTGTGTGCTGCATCGCATAAGAGCGTGCCAATACCGTCAATGTGAAAGGCAAGTGTATTGATTCGAATGGGTCCAAAGGGATCAAATAAAATAATGGTTTTTGCAAGTAACTCATTATTTTGCTTGCTCGATGCATTATGCTCACCGCCTGTGGTATCCATAGCAGCGCGGAGCTTAATGGCTAAATCTTTGCGGTGCATATTTTGTTCTACCCATCGCGCCAGCAAAGGATTGCGCACTGAACTACTGGCAGAAAACCATTTTTGAAAAAACGCATGAGCAAGCGCACGCCCACTATGGTATTCTTGCCCTCCAAAATCGTACCCGCGTGAGGCTTCATTTAAGAGTGAGTTTTGCGTTGCTTTATTCCGTTTACCTGTGAGCCAATTTTGAATATGCTCTGTTGTCCAGCGATCCGACATAATATCGTTAAGTGTTCCACGCACAAAATCATTAATGGTTTCTGGAAAATGCCGCCCAGTGAGAAATAGAGCGGGTGCGCCAACATTCATCATGCTATTGATAAAATTATCTTTTCCAGCTTTTCTAAAAGAATCAAGTCCACTAAGTAATTCTACCAATAACACACCAAGGGCATATACATCGGTTCGCATCGACCCTTTCCCTTTTCCTTCTGCTTGCGCATCAATACGTTCAGGTGGTTCATACAGAAATTCTTGAGAATAACCCGCTGGATCCCCGATGCATTCCCCTAAGATAGTGCGATCCCCAATGAAGATATTATTGGGATGGATGCGGCAATGGCTGATGCCTTTTTCGGCAAAGGATTCAAGCACAGAAGCTAGTGGTTTAATAACTTGATGAATCACTAATTCATCAGGAAAACTTTGATGCCTTTGGATCAATTCAGATAAGCTTTTTCCC
>JBGSSQ010000437.1:0-5301 GCA_041736975.1 Gammaproteobacteria bacterium | reverse complement strand
TTACTTTTATGATATTTATTGGCTTAATACCTGTATTTTTAGCAATTATATCAATATCAGTTTTACTAGACCTAATGGAGTCATATGCCTCATCAGAAGATCCAATTTCTGATTTTTTCGATAGTAAATTAAGATTATTATTTAATGGGTCATTTTTGACTTTTTCATAAAATTGCGCTGCTTCTCTATCAGTTTTATTCAATATTCTAACTGACTCAATCTGCCTTCCACCTGTGCTGACGAACCCTTCACTGCTTAAAACTATACTCCTTGAGGAAATAGCTTTGTTCATGATACCAAATTTCTGCAATGAACCTATAGTAGACAAAATTGAAATGCTAGTTTCAATCCCTATCGCAGTCCTGGCAGCGGCATCACCGTTCACTAATTCCCGCACTGTATCAACAGCACTATCTGCCACTAAGTTAATCACATTTTCGATGGGATTCATCGGATTCATGCAAATCTGCTTCACCCTTTCAAAATTGGCCTCTAATACGTCTTTAGGATGTTGCCATATTTCTTTGATAGGATCAGTAAAATCGTGTAACAGTTTATCGCCTACCCTCTTACAGAAATCAATTGTGGCTGGATTGATCTTAATGGGGTCTTGATTTTGAGGCGTGTCTTGCCATAAGCTGTCGATAACGCGGTGGCTATTTTTAGCCGGGGAAAATAGGGACGGGATTTTTAGTTGAGGCAAATTAAAATGCTGCTGAGTGGTTTGAGCTGTTTGACCTGGATTATCTGGGATTTGATCTTGGTATTGAGGTGCACTCTGTGGAGCGTTAAAATCATCAATAACCGCTCGTTCCCAATGGCATAACGCACTTTTCCAATCTTTTGGCTTAGAGACTTTGTTTTGATAAGAATCAGACTTACTTTTTTGAGGTGGTTTACAAGGACCCTCCAAGGTTGATCCCAAATCACGGGAAGGATCCCTTTTACAGTCTCGCCGTATTTCCTCCAGTTGAGAGTCACCTATCTGTCGAAAATAAAAATCAGCTTGTTCAAACAAAGATAAAGGAGCTTGGTAAATGAATTCAAATCCATTGCCGTTACTTTCTGGTACAGTTTGCTTGGCTCCATTTTCCTTGTCTAAGGGCTTACTATTTTCATAATACTGAGAAGCTTCTTTTTCCCAAGAGTCTAATGTATTTTGGCCTTGGGTATCAGAATCAGTTGGCTCACCTGACTCACTTGAAGTCTGGTTTTCTAACCCGCTCATAAAATAGCCTTCTGCATTTTGCTGCCAAGACTCAAGATTTTCTTGGTTGGTGGAAGTCTCTTTACTATTTTCTGCCTTATTCTGATTTTCGTCTAATGAGAGGGTTTGTCCATTGTCTTTATCCTGGGTAGAAGACGGATTTTTTTTCTTGGCGCTACAATCTGAATGTGAAGGTGTTACCGGATGATAGGAAGGTTCTGACTGATACGGTTCACCCATTTTCTTTAATTGATGATTGGCCCACTTTGCATTGTCTTTAAATTGCTCTTTTGTCGGCCCATCCATGTGCGCAACAGCAATGTGGTAGTGGTGTGAACTGTTTTCAGTTATTTTCCGACCTTGTTCGCAATGGGTCTCAACTGTCCCCTGACTGTAATCAGCTGTCACATGTCCCTCTTTACCATAAATGACCGTTTCATGATTAGCTTTATAATGCTCTTGGTTAAGATTGATGTCCGTAGTGGTGATTTCCCGGCTTTGTTTGTCGGCAGGCAATAAATGATTAGTCTGGGTATCGGGAATAATAAAGTTTTTAAGGTTACCGCCTAGACAAAAACCACGGCTGCTGTGCTCTTCTTCAACCGATTGTGCATGAATGATATCAGCTTTAAAGTTGTTTTCGCCATCACTGATGATCTTGCCACCGGTGGAGTCTAATCGGTGGACAACAAAATCAGTGCCGTTGATGGATTCTTTGACGTGCAGTTCACAAGCTTCACTGACAAGATGGCTGGCTGATTTTTGATGATTGAGAGTGATATTACCACCGGTACTGATACCAAAACCTTCACTTTCACAAAGAGCTTCATCGGTTCGCGTGATTATTTTATAGTTATCGACTTCACCCTTAATACTGCCGACATCGATGCAAGCGCCATCTTGGATCAGGCTATGGGTATGAATGTCCAAAGCGCCACCAATCTGCAATCGAGTGGTCACTTGTTGGGTTTGAGTGCTCTCATAATGGCTAGAATTCACTCCTACTTGATAGGGATCACCCAAGGAGGAGACCGTAAGATTGAGGTTATTGGTTTTTTGATCGACTTCACTGATCAGCTGATCGCCTTGTACGATTAATTGGGCGCAGTCTATTTTACAATCGCCTGATACCTGCACAGAGGCCTTAAATTGGATCTTATCTTGAACAGTAAACGCTGCGGAACCGACAAAGAGGCCACCTTCACCCAAGGACTCGCTGTATTGCGTGGTTTGGGTTTTTGTCAAATTAATGCCTAATTGCGGGGCATAAAGAGCCGGTAGCTCATGTTTTAAAAGCTCTGGTAATAGAGTATTGGTACGTAGTCCGTTGATAAGAGCATTTGTGGTGTTGGCCAGATTAATACCTGTGCTCCAAGCATTTAATAAAAGTTCACCCGCTCCATGGGAGTGACCTAATTGATTAAATTGACAGAGACTGGGATCGCCGTAAAAAATAGGTTGGCTAAAATCACAAGGGTTATCTACAGCAAAAAATTGCTGGTTAAAGACCGTCGCGCTGATCCCAAAGGAAGAACGCTCGACAGTATGCTGCAATTTACTCACACTAAGATCAAAACGTTGTGCTACCACTTGCAAATGGCCTGGTGTCACAAGCAGGGTGCCGCGCAGCTTGATATCCGATTTCGATAACAGTGTAATGCCGGCCTGATCCGAAATGACGCTGGGGCAGCTGCCTTCATCTAAGTGGTCTTGATTAGTATAAAATAGACCTAACGTCCGATTTTTTTCTATCACTTGCGTTTTGGTCACAAAATCCAAAAACTCAGCTTTTTTCTCACTGTAAATTTGAGTGCCGTTGGCAGCTGAAAAGACAGTTGCAATGGCCTTTATGCCGCCTTTTTTGCATTCAATATCATTTTGCCCTTGGGTGCTGATAATTTCGCTTTGACCCACGATGGTTTCTTTTACTTCTATGTGCTTTTGGTTCAGGCCAAAGCAATCACTCTTATCGTGTTCATAAGAGGTATAGGTATTGGATTTTACGCTGCTGGATAAACCGCCATCCGCCAAAATGACGTTACTGCCGGTACTTTTTAGCGTAGAAGCTTCATGGTGAAACTCGCCAAAGGTGTGAATATAGGCGCCAATACCGTCGGTTTGCTTGCCATCACCGCCACTGATGACCGAGGGTTGATAGGTATCATAATCGCTGTATTCTCCATGGATGTGCTGGACCGTACAGGTGTTAATCAGAGTATTACTTTCTATAAAAAGAAAAGAAGAGGCGCCGATTACCCCTTGATTGCAAACAGTATCTGCCACCTCGATTTCCAGGTCGTTGGCATGCAGGCGCCCGTTGCTATTTTTAAAGTTATTGGCCTGAAAATAACTCGACTCTTTTACACTGATAGTGGTTGCCTGAGGTAACCAGATGCCTTTGGCCGGGGTTACGTTATTATCCAACAAGATAGTGCCTTGTGCCAGGACAGCCAGTGTTTGTGCGGTGAGATTATAACTTTTTAAATGAATGTCTTTTTCACTTTCAAGATGGATTTGATTGGCTTCAATTTGGTAATTCGGGGCAATCTTGTACTGATAGGACTGGCTATTGGTATGAGAATGCTGAGAGCGACTGGGGTCTTTTTTCTGGTTTTGCGGGACAATTTGCGCAACACGGATTTTAGTGGCTTTTTGATATGGACTTGAACAAGTGATGCCGTCTTTGCCATATAAAATGACGGCACTTGCCTGATCACTGCCCTTAATAGTAGCATCGATCAACAGTTCCCCTTCTGCTTCCAGCGTAACCCCGGTTTGGGTGAGGATATCTTGGTGAACTTCAATATTACCTTGCGTACTTTGTAAGGTAAGATGCGTTACCTTTTCCACAACATCATCGGTAATTTGAGTGGCAACCAGGCTGACTTCTGCTGCCGAGGTAATTTTTTGCGTTAAGGTCACAGCTTGATCAGTGATGAGGTTGAGTTGATTAACGTGAATATGTTCGTCGCACAGAAGGTTATTCACGTCTTGGCTGTTAAGGCTTGATTGTAAGGTGACAGAGCCACCGATGAGATGATTGGGCAGCTTAATGTCCGGTGTTTTTAACACCAGTTCCCCAGCATCGCCAAGGTTCATATCATGATCCGATGCCAATACAATTTGCTGATCGCCCAGAAGAGCTAAGGTATGATCTACTGTGACCTGCCCTGAAAGCGTAATGGTTTTAGCGTCAATCAAAAGCGTATCGGCGTGTAACGTGGCACTTTGATCCTGATAAAAGCAATCGGTGTCTATTCGATCGTTGTTAAACTCGGATTGATTGTCTTTGAGTAAACTGATTTCATGGGCGCTTAAACGACTGACATTGACCTCAAGATTGCCGTCTAATCGCAGCGTTTGGCCGTCCAGGATGCATTGATCGATTTGAAGCAAGCTGCCGGCTTCTTGTTGCAAGGTATCGCTTTCTATCTGATCAAAGTTAAACTGCGCCCGGCTGTGTTCTTGCAACGTAAGTTGCTGCGCCGTGACACGACTGGCCGTTATCGAGGTGTTGCCATCCAGACTCGCCGTTTGGGCTTCCAGTAAAGATTCCTCAACAGAAAACGTGCAGCCGTTTGCTTGATCTAAAGCGCCAACCGATAAGCTCGATTGCTGGCACTGACTTTGGCTGCCGCTTGTCAAATTAAGGTCGGTTACTTCCAAATGACAACTATCGATCCAAGTACTGCCTTGCAGCTGCATTTTGTCTGTTTTTAGAAAGGAATGATCCATCAAAAAGCTGGCTTGCCCGTTTTGTTGCAATTGGCCTATTCTGGCATTTACCGCATGCCATTGATGGTGGCCTTGTAACGTCAGGTTATCCACTTTCACGTTCAGATCCGAAAAGCTGACATGAGAGGCTACGCCGGTGGTGACTTGTTCAGCTTGCAAAGCGCCGGCATGAACGCTCACATCCCCATTAAACGTCGCGGTGTTGGTTTTCAGTTGCACACTATCCACCCACAACTGGCCTTCTTGTTCTAATTGACTGACATGAGCTGAAAATTGCCCGACTCTGGCATAACCACCTAAGCTCGCATGCGTTGCCGTCAGCGTTTCACTTTCAATCAGGCGGTAGCCTTTAACTTCTT
>JBGSSQ010000339.1:0-3247 GCA_041736975.1 Gammaproteobacteria bacterium | reverse complement strand
GATCACGAGTAATAAACTATGAATAATGCCTGATAATCGTGTGCGACCACCGGCGTTGATATTTACAACAGTGCGCATAGTGGCGCCAGCACCGGGGATACCGCCGATTAAGGCGCCGGCCATATTGCCTATGCCTTGGCCGATGAGTTCTTTATTACTATGGTGACGCGTTTTGGTTAAGTTATCTGCAACTACAGATGTTAACAATGAGTCGATGGTGCCTAATGCTGCTAGAGTCAGTGCGGGTACAATGACTATATGCAGGTGTGATAGCAGTGGAAAACTGAGTATAAGGCCGAGGTTTAATTCAGGGAGGCCTTTAGGTATAGCACCGATGGTTTCTATAGGCAGTGTGAAATACACAGAAACTAGCGTCATAACGATGAGGGCGACGAGTTGGCTTGGGATAATGCGCGTGACTAGCGGAAATAAATAAATGATGACAAGAGTGCCAATAGCAACGCCAAACGAGTAACTATTAATATTGAATATAGCAGTGTGTAATTGCTTAATGACGTCTAGCGTGCTGCCCGGTGAGTGTAAGCCGAACATCGGAAAAATCTGCATTATGATAATAATAACACCGATGCCGGTCATAAATCCTGAGATAACAGGATAGGGAATGAAACGTACATATTGCCCAATTCTAGCGATACCCAGCATTATTTGGAATAAACCAGCCAGTAGAAATGTGATAAAAATCATGGGAAGGGCATCTGCAAGGCCACTAGAGGCGGCTACTGCTTCAGCTATGACCACAACAGAGATCACTGTCATCGGGCCTGTAGGGCCGCTAATTTGCGTTGAGGTGCCGCCAAGGGCTGCCGCGAAGAACCCCAAGGCAATGGCGCCATATAAGCCTGCTACGGCTCCTAGGCCTGATTGCACGCCGAAGGCCAGCGCAAGGGGGAGGGCGATAATGCCTGCAGTGATGCCGCCGAAGAAATCGCCTCTTAGATGACTGAGTCTATTAGCCATGTTTGCTCCATCTTGTGGGTAATGGCGTTGAGTATAACAGAGTTTGAGAATCAAGCACCTTTGACTAGTCTTGTCTAGACTGTTCAATAATTTCCATGGCACCCAATGCTATTAATTGATTACCTATTTTTTCACCAAGAGAGTAAGCTTCTGCACTAGGGGCCTGATCATTGGCGGTAACGCATTTAGAGCCATCGGGCAACATTACGCAAGCGCACAAAGAGAGGATGCCCTCAGCCTGTTCGGCAAATATCCCTATCGCCGATTTGCAGTCTCCTTTGAGAACTTCAGCGACAGCGCGTTCTGAGAGCCATGTGGCGTAAGTGACTTTATCAACTAGCGACTCCAGAATGTTGTAAAGTCTTTGGTCATTATCGCGAAACTGTACCACCAGTGTGCCTTGGTTAATAGCGGGCAGCAGTACTTCTGATGAAAAGGCCTCGAATTGTAAATCAGGTATTTGCAGACGTTCTAAACCGGCACTGGCTAAAACAGCACCCATCATATCATCGCTGTCATCCATTTTTTTTATGCGTGTGGGCACATTGCCTCGATGCTCCACTATGTTTAAGTCTGGGCGAATTCTCAGCAATTGAGCTCGCCGCCTTAAACTTGCAGTACCTACTTTCGCGCCTGCGGGCAGTTCGGAAAATAGCAAGCGTTTACCGTCCTCTGAAATGCGACGGCCAATAAAGGCATCGCAAGGATTGCCGCGTTTGAGTACAGGGAGTAGGGCAGTGCCTTCAGCGATTTCATAGGGCACATCTTTTCCAGAGTGAACGGCAAAATCGATTTGATTGTCCAGTAAAGCGATTTCAAGATCTTGAACCCAATCTTTTTTATCCGATTGACTGGCTGCGGGCGTTCCTTGTTTGCGGTCGCCAAGCGTTTTTATTTCGTGCCTGGTGATCTCTATATCGTTGTGTGCCTGTGTTAAAGCATCGATAACCAGCTGAGTTTGTGTTAATGCTAACAGACTGCCTCGTGTTCCGCAGCGAACTTTCATGATAATTCTCCTGGTTTGAATAGCCGACGTGGTTGGCGGGCTTTAAGGCTATTTTGAATCAATTCACCACATAATAGTAGTGACGATGGAGTCAGGTGTCAATGAAATGAGCAGAATCCCGGCTGGTCAGTTCGAGTGCAACGAAGTAATCCAGGGCGGCGCCATCTATGTCTGGCAATCTTATAGCAAAAGTTATAAATCAAATTTGCTTAAATCATCCAATGTATTGATAGTTGTAAAAGAATCTTGTGAGCCTGAGAAGGCTTTTCTCAGCTTCTTACGGTCGTTATTTTCTTCTTTCTTTGTGTCAAGTTTCGTCTCTTCCTTATTAGCTGGGCTGCTATTATGTGAAGCAAAGAATTCAAGACTTCTTTTCTGTTTAACTGCTATAGGTGATGTAGGTGATGTAGGTTCGGAGTCGTCATCGATGGTTTTGGTCGTGGGACTAACGGATCTTTCCGAGTCTTCATCGTCGAACTGTTCAACGTCACAATACCCTAGAAATACACTTTCTTTACTCATCACCATATCTTTGCATTCGCCATCACTTAAATCTAGACTTTCCTCTGAACTCTGCATATATACCCCTCTTAATGTAATTTAACCTGGATAATATTTGTGACATCCAAGTTAACTGGTCAAGAATGCAATTATAGCTAACAAGTCTTAAGATAGTATTAAGTGCGGAGGTTCTTTTTTAAAATAACGATTTTTGGCATTAGGGTCCCGGCCTGTGATTTGCCAAAAGAAAAAATAGGTTGTTATAGAGTCTACATTTGCATGGTTTGTAAAGAACAGGTTGGTAAAGCTTAACAATCATTCCTATAATGACTATAGGATTTTTAAGGCTGTGCAGCTGTATGGCAGCGTTAAAGCGATTAAAAGGAGCTTAACATGAGTATTCTTAGTAACCAGCGTAGCATAAAAAAAGTGTGGAAAAGTAAGCCCACCATCGAAGGTGCCGGTGTGCATTTGAGGCGAGCTTTTGGCTTTAATGAGCTACCGTTGCTCGATCCCTTTTTATTGTTTGATGACTTTCGTTCAGAAAATCCTGCAGAGTTTCTTGCTGGATTTCCCTGGCACCCACATCGAGGAATGGAAACTATCACCTATGTGCTAGATGGTGATGTTGAGCACGGTGATAGTATGGGCAATGCTGGCCACATCAAGGCGGGAGATGTTCAATGGATGACAGCCGGCAGCGGCATCATTCACCAAGAAATGCCCAAAGGAAATCGCAAGGGCCAAATGTTTGGTTTTCAG
>JBGSSQ010000330.1:0-3067 GCA_041736975.1 Gammaproteobacteria bacterium | reverse complement strand
GATTTATCTAAATTCGGACGTGCGATTAAATTTTGATGGATACGGATGGCACGATCTACTTCGCCTCGCTGACGAAATAAAGCACCTAATGCCAAATGCGTTTCAGCGGTATCACCATTGACTTCCAGTAGTTTAATAAACACATCAACAGCACGATCAGGCTCTTCGTTGATAAGATAGGTTAAACCTAAAAAATAGTCTGAGGGAATCGCATTACGTAAATTAGGCAAAGCAAGCTTTTCACCTCTACGCCCTAAATACCAACCGGTAAAGGCTGCAATAGGTAATAACAAAAATAATAGCTGCCACATCATAAACTAATGTGTGTCCCTGAGTGGTATATTCCTCAGTGTCTCTAGCTCTTTTTCGAATAACTTGATGCGACTTTTCATTTGTCGGTTGCTACGCCTTAAACGAAACAGGGGGGGGATGGAAAATAACACACCTAACAACACTCCGACGGCTAACGTGAACGCCAGCAGCAGCGCTAAAGAAATTTCTTTGACAGCAAATAAATAATGCAATGGCACTGATTGAGCATTTAATAGTGCAAAAGAAATACCAAGAGCAATCACTAAAAGAATGAAAATAGTTTTCAC
Source organism: Gammaproteobacteria bacterium (assembly GCA_041736975.1). Classification (GTDB taxonomy): domain Bacteria; phylum Pseudomonadota; class Gammaproteobacteria; order JAIEPX01; family JAIEPX01; genus JAIEPX01. The sequence continues at coordinate 2,468 of JBGSSQ010000330.1, read as the reverse complement.
AAGCTTCAAGGGCTATCTCCTTTTTGCCTCATCCGACCAAGAGAAAAAGGGGGCTGTAACAGCCCCCTTACTGAACTAATCGGCTTTGCCGCCGCCCATTTTCTCTTTAAGAATATCACCTAAGGTAGCAGTAGGTGGGGCTGTAGAGCCTTCATGTTGGGAATCACGAGCTCCGCCGCCTGTAGCTTGAGCCTCTTTAAGCGACAAGGATACCATGCGCCCTTTACGATCTGGCCCTAAAATACGCGCTTCTACTTCGTCATCCACATTCAAGAAATCGCGCACGTCGTTAACACGCTCATTGGTGATCTCACCCGCACGAATAATCCCTTGGATGTCATTACCCAGATCAACAACTGCGCGCTTGTTATCTAATTCTATAACTTTACCGGCAACCCTAGAACCTTTCTCGTGTTTATCGAAAAAGCTACCCAATGGATCTTTATGCAACTGTTTGATGCCGAGTGAAATACGCTCGCGTTCAGGATCAATAGCCAAAATAATCGCTTCAATTTCTTGGCCTTTGGTGTAATCGCGAACAGCAGTTTCAGGTAGCTCTGTCCAAGAAATGTCTGAAAGATGAACTAGGCCATCAATACCACCTTCAAGTCCGATGAAGATACCAAAATCAGTAATTGACTTGATATTGCCTTTAATAATTTCATCTTTCTTGTGATTCTGTGCATAAGCTTCCCAAGGATTCATTTGGCATTGCTTGATACCTAAAGAGATACGACGACGATCTTCGTCAATATCCAAGACCATCACTTCAACTTCATCACCTAACTGCACCACTTTGGAAGGATGAATATTTTTGTTGGTCCAATCCATTTCTGACATATGCACCAAACCTTCAATGCCTTCTTCAAGCTGTACGAAGCAACCATAGTCAGCTAAGTTGGTAACATTACCGAACAATCGAGTGTTAACAGGGTAACGACGTGCAATATTCTCCCAAGGATCTTCGCCCATTTGCTTGAGTCCCAAGGAAACACGTTTTTTGTCTTTATCAAACTTAAGAACCTTCACACCAATCTCATCACCGACGTTTAATATTTCGCTTGGATGCTTAACACGTTTCCAAGACATATCGGTAATATGCAACAAGCCATCGATGCCGCCCAGGTCAACGAACGCACCATAATCAGTGATATTTTTAACCACGCCAATGATTTCTTGGCCTTCTTCAATTTTATCCAGCAACGCTTCGCGTTCTGCACCAGACTCTGCTTCAACAACAGCACGTCGTGACACCACGATATTACTGCGTTTTTGGTCCATTTTAATGACTTTAAATTCAAGTTCTTTGCCTTCCAAATGTCCCGGATCACGTACAGGTCGTACATCGACTAAAGATCCTGGTAGGAATGCGCGAATATTGTTGATGGCAACAGTAAAACCACCCTTAACGCGTTCGATAATGACACCGATAATGGTATCTTGATTGGCGTAAGCTTTATCCAGCTCAGCCCAAGCTTCAATGCGCTTAGCTTTTTCACGTGAAAGACGTGTTGAGCCAAAGCCATCTTCTATCGCTTCTACTATAACATCGACCTGATCCCCAGCTTGAATTTCAAGCTCGCCTTTATGTGTTTTGAATTCATTAAGATCGATAACAGCGTCGGATTTCAGACCAGCATTCACCAATACGGCATCTTGGCCGATGGCAACAACAGTACCTCTTACCATTGATCCTACGCGAAGATTATCAGGGCCTAGAGAATCGGCTAACATTTCTGCAAAAGTTGTCATTTCAATAATTACCTTAAATTACGACAATCACCGCATTGCACGGAGACCATCTCGGTTAGTTTAAAAACACTCGCTCACTGACTAATTCTAGCACTTCTGCCAAAACTTGTTCAGCCGTCAACTCACTCGTATCCACTATTACAGCATCTTCTGCTGCTTTCAATGGCGCAATTTGTCGTTGACTGTCCCGAGCATCTCGGGTCGCAAGCTCCTGTAAAATCTGGGGCAGTCTAACATCTAACCCCGCCGCTTTCAACTGCTTATAGCGCCTTTTCGCGCGGACTTCAGGAGATGCTGATAGGTATATTTTAAGGGTAGCATCAGGGAAAATAACCGTCCCCATATCTCTACCATCTGTCACCAACCCTGGCGGCTCTCTAAAAGCACGCTGACGCGCTAATAATGCTCTACGGATCTCACCGTTGGCGGCTAATTGAGACGCTAAATGACCAATGTCTTCGCTGGGCAGCTCACTCACTACATCACGCCCTTCGAAAAGCACTTGCCAATGATTGTTACCAAATTCAAATTCCACGGGCAGTTTCTCTGCCATGGCTTCAATGGCGTGTAGGTCGTCTTGAGGGATGTTATGTGACAATACCCCCAAAGCGAGAACACGGTATAGTGCGCCACTATCAAGAAAATGCCATTGCAAATGATTGGCGATTTGACGACCTAAGGTGCCTTTGCCAGTTCCACTAGGCCCATCAATGGTA
>JBGSSQ010000193.1:0-5176 GCA_041736975.1 Gammaproteobacteria bacterium | reverse complement strand
CCCTCTTTTCTGCATCTCATCGAGCTTGTCTGTGTTATCAGGATAAGCGGTACCCCATGTTTTAGATGATACGGCAAAAACGAGATCGCCTGGCATTATCTGTCCCAGGTAATAGCAAACACCGGTGATGTTGATATCGCTTACCGGTGGAGTGATCCATTCTCCAGTAATGGCTTGACTAATCTCATCTGTAGTCCATAAGTGATCGCATTTTTGCATGAGGTATTCCTTGTGGTTAAAATTTAAGTTGCCTTATCAAATTTGAGGATGTTGTAGAGGGCAATTAAACTTGAGATATTATGTTGAACGTAGTCTATACGTATTTCAAAATCCGTGAGACTGCGGTGAAACCCGCCTAGTGCTTTTTGTGGGTTGGGTAAATAGAGCATAGATTCAGGGAAAAACTGAGTCTGCAATTGAAAGAGTACGCCTGCTTTTATGGAGCTTAACATAGTGTCAGCTAGGGCTTTATTACCTTGATCGCGTACAAGTAGATAACTGGCGCCGAGTCCTTCCATGCGGGTCGCGGTAGGTGTGGATCGAGGAGGGTTGTAATAACTGCCAATCCAATCGAGGGTCTTTGACTGCATACGCTGACTTTTCATAATGACATTGGCTATTCTTAGTGCATGAGCGTAAATCTCATCGTTTTGATGAAGTCGATGAATCTCATTGAGGGCATAGAGTAACCAATGGTCATGACTAAGTTGCTTATCTTCTAAGTCTTTGTCTCGAACATTAATCAGGAAAAGTGCACCATTGACGGCACAATTCAACCAGCGCTCTTGTGGGTCTAGTTGGTAAAGTCTAGCGAGTGCGAATAGTGCTTCACCAGGATAATATTCTGATATAAAGGTGGTGTTAATTTCACCAGTGACAGCTTGTTTGTGAATGGTGAATTCGCCTTGTGGGCTTTGAGTGTTAACAATCCAGGCGCCCAGTTTTTGTAATATGGGAAAGTAGTGCGTGTCTTGCGTGATCTTGATGAACTTGGCAAGGGCCAGAGCCGCCAATGCATTGCCACCGAGTTTAATGTAGCCTTCTTCAACAACCACCAAAGTGTGCTCACCATTCAGTGTCACTTCTTTGAGTTGACGAATTAAATAACGAATGGCGGCTTGTGCTGCTGTGAGAATTTTGTCGGCTTTAGAGACTTCATATGATTCGAGCATGCTATAAATAGTGCCGGCATGACGCAAAATATTATAACTGGTTTTATCGTTGTCAATTTTAGGTTCGTAGCTATAGTTAAATTTTCCATCGGCAGCAACACTACGTATTAAGTAATCAGTAGCCAGATCTAAAGAATCCACTAGTATATCTTGAGTGATTTCCTGAAACTGTCGATGTCCTCTATATAATGGAACTATCATGCTGCCATCGTAAAATACGCTTTCGGTTTTGAATTGATAGAGTGTGCAATGGTCAAGTTCTCTGAGTTTTTGAAAACGATCGTAATAGTGTGGGTTTGGTGATACGTATTTACCAATGTTGCGAAAATGTAAATTGGTGTCCGAAGTCATTAACGTATAGGCGTTGAGTTGCTCAGGCAAAAATGCCATGTCGATCTCTCTAGAGAATGCAAGGCCAAACAGACTACGGTCAAAATTGAGGGGTTTACGTAACGCCACGCTATCCAGTGCTTTGGATTGGGTGACAATGTCGAGTTTAATCCAAATTGGTTCAAAGTTTTCTTTATAAAGATGAGGGATTTTGGTGAGAGCTTGTTGCAGAGTTGAGATGATGCCATTGCCAGAAGCTTGTGCAACCTGTGCTTTACTGAAGCCATTTGACACAGAAAGAAATAGGATGCGCTTCTCGTTATCATCAATCAGGTGCTGAGGAATGTTAGCTGAATTTAGTGAGCGTCTTTGGTTGAGGGCCGAGTAGACTTCTTGTAGTAGCTTATTTTTATCTTCTTCGCCCAGTGATAATGGCGGTGCTACTACTGAGTCGAACCAGATATTTCCGGCGTTGTCGTAGTGCTCATCCAATCTTTTTTTGATGCTGTTGGACAACATGTTGCCGTGTGGCTGAATGTACTTAGTGTACAGTTCGCGCTCATTTTCTGTGAGATTGAGCATGTTCTTAAAACTGCTGAAAATCATCGGTGAACCAGGTTTGCAGTTAATCTCAGTGATAAAGATGTTAAGATTTCTATCAATGATGATGTCGTAGGCCATCTCCATGAGATGGTTTGGTGAATAAGCATCCAGAAAAGAGGTAAGTTTGACCACTGTATTGGTAATCATGTCTTTAAATTCAGCGGCAGAAGTGTTGAGTGGCAGTTTTTTTAATAGCTCATCAAGCTCTATGCAGCAGCCTCCTTGAGCCACATTCGACAAATCACTACCTTTTGCACCCAGGCGAACTTCAGGGATCACTTGCCAAGCATTTTGATGGCCAATTACCACCATTCTGATGTCGAAGGTAGATGAATCAATCCTCAGAGTGGTGACACCTCTTTGCATGATATAGGGATCTTTACCAATAATTTTTTTAGCTTCTGAAAAAGCGTCTTCAAGAGAGTCGAAAGTAACTGTCGCTTGTGGACCTGTTTCATAGTATGAAAATGTGTACTGATCTTTTATTTTTTTAATGACAATGATGCCAATACCACTAGAACCGAATTGAGGCTTCAGGAATACGCTAGGGCTTCTTCGCAGGAAGCTTTGGATTTGCTCAATTTTTCCTGTCAGTAATTCAGTGGCTATGGCGATATTGCTATTAAATTCCGCCAGCGTTTTAAAGCTAATAAATTTGTCTTTAGATAGTGCGGTGTAGGCTCTGTTCGGATAAATTCTAATGTCATGAGATAGTGCCCACTCAGAAAACTGTGTGTAGGTCAAATGATTGGCATGGTTGTTCACTTTGCTCCCTAAAAACCAATCGTAATTGACAGCCGGGACTTTAGCGACTCTTTCAATAAATTGATCTTCGTCGATAACGTAGCCACGAACAGTTCCGGTGTTTGGATCCACCTGATTATAAGCATAGATAAAAAGCTCTATACCCTGTTTTTGCAGTGCTTCATTCATGGCAACCGCTCTATACATCCATTTCTTAGCTGGTTTGCCTGGAACAATACCGCTGCGTATATTGCAAATCAGACCGACACGGTTTTTTTCATGTGAGATAATGGACGCCTGATTTTGATTCAGCGGTAATTCTAAATAATAGCCATGGGCATCTTTATTTCTGGCGATACCATGTAGTAATGTATTGTGTGAAGTGTTTTTGTCTGTGAGCAATTGGCATACCTCATTGAATTGGAATTCATCGACAAAACAGGTTTGATAGTCCGTTTGTTTGTTGTCCGACACAATAGGGTAGAGTCGGCATGATAACGTTAAGTTATCCTTGTCAGGTGTCACTATTAATTTAGCCAATAAGCTATAGGGCGGGGCATTGAAATGCGCATACCTGCCTGGAGAGTTGAACATGAAGTTGCCAATACTAAATACAGACCACTTGCTATTAAATCGTTCGACTTCTTGCATCATATGAGCGCCATGGCCAAGAATGAGGTCTGCGCCATGATCAATCAGTGCTTGTGCTTGCTTTACCTGCGTTTCCGATTTCCATTCATAATTATATCCCCAGTGTGGGGATACGATAATAAAAATATCAGGATTATATGCTTTGAGGGCGCGAATATTTTTTACAATGCCATCAATATTAAGCGCATTAATACCGCCTTGCTGCTTATCAGCATACACTTTATAATCTTGACGATAGCGGTTGGACTCTTGAAACGCGCCAATGATTGCACAGGAAAAAGGCAGTCCCCCCACGGAGGACTCTATTATAAAAGCTTCGCCCGCTTCCTGTTGATTTCTACCCGCGCCAAAGTATTGGATTTTTTGTTTTTCTAAGGTATCGAGGGTTTGTTGGTAGCCCGCTTCACCAAAATCGAAGGTGTGATTATTGGCAAGATTGACCACGCGGATATTATGCTGCAGTAGGTGAGTAGGTGCTTTATGGATATCTGACCAGTGTACATAGGATTTTTTGTCGGCAAAGGGTGAGGTTTGAATATCGGTGAGAGGGGTTTCTAGATTGGCAATGACCAAGTCAGCACTGTTTAGAAAGCCTTTCATTTTGACTAGGGGATAATCATAGCCTTTGGATTTTAAGATATTCTCACGACCCGATGCTTCAATGCGTTGCTGGTAGTTCTCGCCAAAACTGGTGTCTCCAACCAAAACAATCTCCAGTGGCGCTGTAACACTTTTAGGCGTTAGCCTAATCTTACGCTCCGTCGTACCCAATACCTCGTAATCATTTACCTGAGTCATTGTCAAAATCCCTGTTAAAGCCAATTCAGACGCGGATTATAGCCTATCTTCACTTTGCTTGTAAGTGGCCATCTAACCCATTGCATGCGTTAATTAATATTAATTCTGTAGCTATTATTGCTTTACTGATTAAAAAAAGAACACCATATTATAATGGCAGCAGGCGCTTATAATGGATAATCACGCCTTTTTTGAGAATGATTCTCAATAACGTTGACGTGGGTGGGTGAAATGCGAGATAATGACTGTAGGTTAATGGGCGGATTCAGATCAACCGTCCCCGTTTAACGACAAGATAAATATTAATATTGATTAATTTGGGGTTGGAAATGCGTTCAATCAGAGATTTGCAGGTGGGTGATCAAGCCAGGATTGCTGGTTTTGGCCAGTGTGAGAAACATTATAGGCAAAAATTGATTGCTATGGGTTTGTTGCCAGGCTCTGTTATAGAGTTGACCTGTGTTGCACCCTTGGGGGACCCTGTACAGATTCTGTCTAGGGGATCGCTGCTGAGCTTGAGGAAATCGGAGGCCGATGTGTTGCACTTGGAGAAAATAGTCAAATGAAGCCAGTTACCATTGCGCTGTTAGGCAACCCTAATTGTGGTAAGTCTACCATTTTTAATGCCTTAACCGGGGGGCGTGCGCAGGTGGGAAATTGGCCTGGGGTGACGGTAGAGCGTAAAAGTGGCACTTTCTGTGAAAGTGGGATTACAATTGAAGTCATTGATTTACCAGGAACCTACAGTTTACCCTCGGTCTCGGCCCAACAAGCTATTGATGAACAAATAGCGTGTGAAACCATCGCCAAGGGTGACATAGACTTAGTGATTAATGTTGTGGACGCTAATAATCTACAGCGAAATCTCTACTTGACCT
>JBGSSQ010000295.1:0-3921 GCA_041736975.1 Gammaproteobacteria bacterium | reverse complement strand
TGATACCAGGGAATTCTTGGGCAATAGCCTGATACATTGGCTTGGCCCATTCAGCAGGGATTGCTTTCATTCCTACTGAAAGGTAGCCATGCTCTCTAGCTGTGATGTTTCCTGCTTCATATTCAGTACCATCAAAAGACGCATGGTCAATGTGAAACCAGTCGTTGCTGGGGTCGTAAGCGCTGTTCCAAAAAATTTTGCTGCAGAAACCCGTTAATTTACCAGCTGGGCGAATAAAGTGTACATCGCTTAAAGGCACGCCAGCGACAAAGGTTTCGTGCTCCTGATGAGCGTAATCGTTAGCTTCGCCGTCACTGCCAAGAGAGCCATGGCCTTGTTCAATAAACATGGCAACGTTGACTCCAGTGGTATTTTTGAAGCTGATGGCAAAGCCGTTGCCCCCTGCAAATTGTCGTGATACCTTGGCTTTGCATGAAGCGTGTATGATAGTGCCTTGTACGTTATCGACATTTGATAAGCCCATGGCTTTTGCAGGTGCATCACGCAATTTTGGGTAAACACCGCCGTCAGCGATCATATCTAATGGTTTTGGGTACAGGCCACCACGAAACAGCATGTTGCCTTTGTTTTCATAGTTTGGATCGTGGGGGTTGATGTCTTTTGGATTGAACCCACCTTCAAGCTCTTCTACCATAAATGTGTCTGGCAGATTGTCTAGCATGTTATTACCGTTCTTAAAGACCTTATTGGCCTTGGCTAAAACTGTATATGCCATATTTAATGGAAAAACTGGATTCTTAATACCGTATACTACCTTTTTCATGATTCCCCCTGTCTAAAATAGTTTAATATTGACTTATAATGCTAGAATATCATAATTAAATTAAGGAAATATTAAGGAGGGTCATCTAAATGTATAAATTGACATTTTATCGATATAAAGCTATTATTTTAATATTAGAACGTTAAAAGGTTAGGAAGTGTTATGAAGGTTAAAAATGCTGTTGTTTTAGCTTATAGGTCCCACCGTTTTATGAACAATGTCTTGGCATCAGGACCTTTTACCAATCCCCTTGCCTATGTGCATCGGGAAGGATTGGTGACTTACGATGATGAAGACATGGATTTGCTGAAAAAATGCGAGGATTCAGCTAAGCTCATCATAAGTGAAGAAAGCGTGGCCACTGTCAAACAATATTTCGAAGAGCAGCGGCAAACTCAGACGGTGATGGGGCAATATTATAAAAGCCTTGATTTTAATGAGTTTCTTTTGAGGCTCTTTACTAAGCGCTATAAGGTTGCTTATCTGAACGGCTGTTTAGTGGTACCGCGTAAATGGAACGATGTTTTAGCAAAAGCCAAGGCTCAGCACTATTACAGTTCGCTTTTTAATGGTAACCACTCTATGAAATATCGTGAGTTATTAATGTCCATAGGTACCGAACAAGATCAAAGCGAGATTTATCGCGAATACTTAACCCTAGATGAGATGATGTTCACCCCATGTTTGTTGCCACAAACATTATCCGTGATTATTGGCAATGGCACGCGTTCGCCATATCCTGAGTTTTACAACGAGGCCCATGATGCTGTTCCTTTAGCGGTAATCAACAGTCCTATTGGGGCAGAGTTCAATGATGGTTTGACCCTACACAATGATTTGTTAATGATGGTGGTGCCTGAACAATTGATTCCTGATTTAGCGAGGCGTCGTCATAGTATTTTGGCTAGTCAGCCACTACTAAACGCGGCAAAGCAGCTCTATGGTGAAAAGCTTGCGCTAGACTATACCCCTAATGATGCGAGAGCTGATAACACCGGTGATTTTATGCATTTAACAGCCTTTGGTATGAGTTTTTGGTTATACAAACCAGCTTATAAGGCGCGCACTAAAAGCATGTTAAAAAATACTCTGCTGAGTGCAGATCATGGCATGTTTGAAGCTGGAAATATTGGTGATACTTTTAATTTGAAAGGTATTGGCTTAGGAGCATTTGGATTTACTGAGCCGTCTTGTACTGGTTTTATCGAAGATTTGTATGTGCAATGTGTGCAGGAAACTGTGCAGGAAATCGCATCTCGCTTTAAGCACATTCGCTGTATCAATCTTATTAACTTGCCCAGTGATTATAACGCTGATCTATGGAAAACCTCACGAGTAGCCAGCTATGGGCAGGTTCAGCTGATACGCAGTGTTATGGAGCCTACTTGTAAGAAAATTCCTGACTTTGAGTATGGCATGGTGGGTGGTACTCATTTTTGTGGTGATTCAGCAGCAAAAGTGGGCAATGAAGGTTTGTTAGGTGCGCAGAGAAGTAACAGTGATGATCCTGCTACATTGTACTCCCTGCTAAATCCGAAAATCTTGGATCCTGATGCGAAGCCGCGTTTGGCAACAATGGCTTGTTTACACACTCTTAGCGAAGATAATGGTATAGCTCCCTTAGGGATCGATGAAAGTTATATTGCTCGCCACAACTAAATGAAAACGGAGAGGCAATGCCGTTCCTCCATGTTATTTTTTTCTGGGTCGCCACGCTGCGCTCGCGATGACGAATGGCAGGGCTAGCCATGTTACAATGGTAGGGCCAGTCATTGAATTTAATTTAGAGTTCACTTATAATGTGTGCTTGGATAGACAACACGCTTTAGGGCATCTATGTTCAATGTATATTTTAACAAAATGATTCTTACCTCAATTATTATCGGCTGAGGCCGATATAAATCTCTACTATTTTCAAAATAAGCACGATAATTTACAAATGATCTAATGACCGAGGTTCTTTATGCGAGCTCCTAGATATCAATACTATTCGGTTTTTATGTGGCTTTTCCCGTTACTGTTTTTCGCTTATCAGTTTATATTGCGTCTATGGCCTGGGTTAATGATGAAACAAATCATGGACCAGTTTTCCATCGATGCCACGCATTTTGGTGTTTTAGCTGCGTTTTATTATTATGGCTATGCGGGTATGCAAATTCCTGTTGCCATGCTATTGGATCGTTTTGGTGCAAGAATCATCGTCTTTAGCTTTGCTGTGCTCTGTGGTGTTGCCACATTACTCTTTACTTATACCGATAATTTTTATTTAGCTTTACTCAGTCGTTTTTTAATTGGTGCAGGATCGGCGGTAGGATTTTTGGGCGTTTCTAAAGTGGTATCTGAATGGTTTACCAAAGATCAGTATGCGCGCATGATTGGTTTTTCCTTTACTTTTGGGCTAATGGGCGCCATCTATGGCGGAAAACCAGTGAGTGTTTTAATTGACACTTATGGTTGGAAAAATGTGGCTTTAGCCCTGGCTGTGATATCAATACTCCTTGGTTGCGCAGCCTATATTGCCTTACGTTCTCCAAGGGCTCAGTCGGAAAAGACAGAAGAACCTCAGTTTAAACTAGCTAACTTTAAAGCCTTATTGTCATCTCCTATAATCTGGTGCCTGGCTATCTCCAATCTTTTAATGGTGGGTACTTTAGAAGGTTTTGCTGACGTTTGGGGTGTGCCGTATTTAATGAAGGCTTATGATTTAGCCAAAGGTGATGCGGCTGTTTTGGTCTCTTTCATCTTTTTAGGCATGCTTTTTGGCGGTCCGCTGTTGGCCGGTTGCACTAAAAAACTCGGGAATTACGGCGTTATTGCTTTGGCAGGGGCGGTGATGTCTCTAGCTTTTATTGGCTTGTTATTAAATCCTCACTATAACCACATGCTGCTTTCTTGTTTGTTTTTTGTGATTGGCGTGATGTGTTGCTATCAAGTCATTGTCTTTGCGGCGGGATCTCAATTGGTGGCGCCACAAAATCTGGGTGTCACTGTTGCATTTTTAAATTGTGTTAATATGCTGGGTGGTTCCTTTTTTCATACCCTGATTGGCCGCGTGATGGATTTATTCTGGACTGGTACTTTAAGTACAGAGGGTTTGAAAGTGTACGATCTTTCAGTTTATCAGTCTGCACTGAGTA
>JBGSSQ010000136.1:0-3179 GCA_041736975.1 Gammaproteobacteria bacterium | reverse complement strand
AGCTGGCCACAAGCCACTTGGTGCCTGCTGTTACGAATTGTACTTGAACTTGAGCTGCATCACCGTGCCCTTCGAAATTGATGATAATGCCATCGCCAAATTTTGCATGACGTACATGTTGACCTAACACCAGTCCAGTATCGCTCACGGCTTGTTTCATTGCACTTGAGCGCGCAGTGGGTTTGGTGTTTGTGGGGCGTTGATAGCTTACTGGGCGCGAAATTTGCATTTTTGGCCGTACTTCGTTGAGAAATTCTGGTGGGATTTCCAATATGAAGCGTGAGACTTTGTGATAGTTGTCTCGGCCGTACATGCGTCGGGTTTCGGCATAGGTCAGAAAGAGTTTGCATTTGGCACGTGTCATGCCTACATAGCAGAGACGACGCTCTTCTTCGAGGCGATTAGGGTCTTCGCTGGACATATGGTGTGGGAATAAGCCTTCTTCTACACCACAGATAATCACTAAATCGAATTCCAATCCTTTGGCCGAGTGGAGTGTCATTAATTGCACGCTATCTTCGTGGGGATCCGCTTGGTTATCGCTGCTGTCTAGGGCGATGTGGGCGAGAAAGGCTTGAAGGGGGCGCATTTCTTGCGTCAATTCGCTACGTGGATCAAAGGCTTTGGTGGCTTGAATAAGCTCTTGTAAGTTTTCGACCCGAGATTGTGCGTTTTCATTGCCTTCTTTGCCGTAATGCTCAATAAGATTGGTTTTTTTGAGCATGATGTCGGTGAGCATGGCTAATTCATAGTCTTGAGATTCGCTATCAATTTGGTTAATTAGCTGTAAAAAATTCAGTAGTGCCGTTTGCGCTCGTCCGCTGAGTAGCAGTTGTTGGCACAGTATTTCGCAGGCATGCCACAGCGATAATTCGTGTTGCCTGGCGTGATCGCGCACAATTTGCAAGGTGCTATTACCAATGCCGCGAGGCGGAGTGTTGATAACGCGTTCGAAAGCAGAGTCGTCATGACGATTTGAGATTAACCGCAGATAAGCAAGCGCATCTTTAATTTCAGCACGATCAAAGAATTTTTGGCCGCCATAAATGCGATAGGGAATGCCTGTGTGAATTAACTCTTCCTCAAGGACGCGAGATTGTGCGTTTGAACGATATAAAATGGCGACACTGTGTCTTGGATTGCCGAGATTGATCCACTGCTCAATGGTGGAGATCACAAAACGGGCTTCGTCAGTTTCATTAAATGCCGAATATAAAGAAATAGGCTCGCCCTCTTCGCCTTGCGTCCAGAGCTCTTTGCCTAGGCGATTAGTGTTATTGGCGATGACAGCGTTAGCCGCAGAAAGAATTGTCTTGGTAGAGCGGTAATTTTGTTCTAGCCGAATAGTTTGCGTGTTCTCAAATTCTTTGGTAAATCGTTGGATATTACCGATTTGAGCGCCACGCCAACTGTAAATAGATTGATCATCGTCGCCCACTATCATGACGCAAGATGTCTTGCTGGTGATGAGTTTTAACCAAGCATATTGTAGTGAGTTGGTATCTTGAAATTCATCAACCAATAAATACCGAAAGCGATTATGGTAGAATTCAAGAATGTCTGCATTATTTTGGAACAATTCGTAACAGCGAAGTAGTAGTTCTGAAAAATCTACTAAGCCACTTTGTTCACATTGTTTTTCATAAGCTTTATAGATGCGCAACATGGTATTGATAAAGAGAGTGCCATCATCATAAACGGCATCAGCGCGGCGCCCCTCGTCTTTCTCTTTGTTGATAAACCACTGGGATTGTTTGGGAGGCCAATGGGCTTCATCAAGCTCTAGTTGTTTTTGAATGCGTTTGATCATGCGCAGTTGGTCGTCACTATCAATAATCTGAAAGGTTTCGATTAACTTGGCCGCTTCCCAGTGCTGACGCAGCAAGCGGTGCGCGAGGCCATGGAAGGTGCCGACCCACATTGATTGAATGGGGATAGAAAGAAGCTCTTCTATGCGCGAACGCATTTCCTTTGATGCTTTATTAGTGAAAGTAACGGCAAGCACTTCATTAGGTGAAAAGCCTTGTTCTTGTATCAGCCAAGCGATGCGATGTACTAAAACCCTGGTTTTACCACTGCCAGCGCCAGCAATAACCAGCAGATTACGGTTCGGTGCCGTGACCACAGCGAGTTGGGCTTCATTAAAATGTTCTGTGATATGGCCTGTTGTCATAAGTAACTATCTACCTTAGTGAATGTCTCAGCTTATGTTAATAGGTCAGGCGCGTCAAGCCAGGGTTCGAACCTATGAAGTGGGCCTGGATTCTGATTTTCTGATCTGCTAGGCTGCAGTAAGCAAAAATTTCAGGAGAACCTTTATGGCCATGATTGGTGATTATCAGCAACAGTTTGTTGAGTTTGCACTGGGTGTTCAGGCCTTACGCTTTGGCGACTATGTGCTTAAATCAGGTCGTAAAAGCCCGTATTTTTTTAATGCCGGAGAATTTAAAACCGGTAGCACTTTAGCCCAGTTGGGGCGATATTACGCCGCAGCAATTGTGGCTTCGGGTGTTGAGTTTGATGTGTTATTTGGACCTGCCTATAAAGGCATTCCTCTGGTAGCGGCTGTTGCTATTGCTTTAGCAACTGAACATGGGATCGATAAACCCTTTTGTTTTGATCGCAAAGAAGCGAAGGATCACGGTGAGGGCGGAATCATTGTAGGTGCTAAAATGACAGGCCGCGTGCTAATGATCGATGATGTGATCACCGCAGGAACAACATTTAAGCATGTAGTAGAAATGATACAGGCTCATCAGGCTGATTTTGTCGGTGTTGTTACGGCTCTTGACCGTCAGGAGATTGGTGTAAGCGTTGGGCAATCTGCGTCGCAAGCCTTAAGTGCGGAATTTCAAGTACCTTTTTATAGCATCATACAGCTCAGTGATATTGTTAATTATTTAGACCGTCAAGGGGCTATGGCTAGTGAGCTGGTTCGATTGCGCGACTACCAAGCTGAGTATGGTGTTGCAACAGAATAGGTAGTACTTCTGCCATAAGCCTATGGGTGCTGCCTTTAATGCCATTGGCGATAGCCATCTCCATTATGGGTTGATTTTGTGTGCGGTAGATTTGTCTGGACATTTGTGTCAATATTTTGTAAAACTGACCGCCAAACTAAAGAGGGAAAATTTATGCGTGCTAGAGAAGATGTTAATCCAGCAGAATTTCTTGAGCCG
>JBGSSQ010000242.1:0-1860 GCA_041736975.1 Gammaproteobacteria bacterium | reverse complement strand
AAGGGATTGAAGTTGCTTCGAGCCTTAGACAATTCATTCCAGGATGGAGAATCTATACCCAGCGAATCGATAACTCATTTAGCTGTTGAGTTATTAAATTCTGGAAAATATCAGCCTAGTGCCTCTTCAACATTCAATCTTAGGATAAATTGATTTCAATTTTTGACGAGCTTTTTCAATACTGAATTGCCAATTTACGCCTCGTTGTGTTTGATTTATTTTTTTAGCCCACGCTTGCGTTTCTTGAGTTAATAGTTCGATAGTACCGAATCGTCTGTTTTTTACGCATTGATAAGTCATTGCACTTAGCTCGCATTCTGCAATATTCAGCCAACTGCCGTGCTTTGGCGTGTAGTGAAACTCGATGCGCTTGACGATTTTACGCGCTTTTTCGGCGGGAAACGCCTCATAAAAAGAGCCGCGTGTATGAGTATTCAGGTTATCACATACAAGAATAATTTTATCGACATGTGCATAGTGAGTGCTCAATAATTGCTCCACCTCAATTGCCCAGTCAATTTTAGTCCGACGTTCACGTACACTCACTTGCCTTTTCCCGGCCAATGGCTCTGTAAACATAAATATGGATGCTGTTCCTGCGCGCTCATACTCATAATCAACACGTTCAGGATGGTTTTGTGTCGCGGGAATAGGAACTCTGGTTTCATTTAATAATTGTATCGGTTGCTCATCCATGCAAATTACTGGTACACGTGGATTAAAAGGTCTCGAATAGATTTCAAGCACGTCCTCCATTCCTGCAGCAAACTCACCATCTGATTCCGGCGGAATCACCCAGTATTCAATCTTTTTACGTGTGAGCCCGTTTTTTTTAACGTGGTTCTGATCGTTTCATGACTAATCATTTCAACAATCTCCAAGGCAATCATTTCGCTTTTCAGTAAGTGAAGCGTCCAGCTACCATAACCAGAAGGTGGTGAACCTAATCGCATGGCAATGAGGGCAGCTTCTTGCTCTCCTGATAATAGTCTTTCTCTAGGAGGATTACGGGGTCGTTTCCCATTTAGTGTCGTATCAAAACCTTCTGTGACTAAACGCTCGCGCACTTGCTCCACCGCCCGTCTACTGCAACCGAATGCCTCTGCAATTTTATCGTCAATCCAATTGGGCCCATCTATATCTGCTTTTAGTAAAATTTGGGCTCGGACAACTTTTTGAGAACTGCCTTTTAGTTTTTTTACTACCTCTTCGCATCTAGCCTTTTCTTCCGCCGATAAACGAACAACGTACTTCTTTTTCATAACATCCTGTCAGGTCTCTTGATAAGCAAACCTCGAATCTAAATGAACAGACACATTAATTCAATACCACGTATTATCAAGACAGGTCCACATGCTCTAATGCAGTACCGACAAAGAGCGTCAAAAAATGAAATCAATTCATCCTAAGATTGAATGTTGAAGAGGCACTAGATATATAAAAACACATAAAAATCATATAGGTTGCGATGTTTTATACTATTATTCTGCCAAAATCATAGGTATAATTATACCTATGTAATTTTTGGAGGGTAAGGATGACCTGCAGAGTTAAAGTTACCAATAGGAGTACTGGTGTAACTTATATTTATGAATCCGAGTCCTATTGGGACAAGGAAAAGCAAAAGCCACGTAATAAGAGAGTATGTATAGGTAAACTAGAACCAGGTAGTGGCGCATTCATTCCTTCAAAGCGTTTGGATTCAAAGCAGGCTCTAGCTAGAGATCCAGTTGTTACCGCTTCCGCTGAAATTATTGGCCCATCTATTATTTTAAATGCGATCACGAATGAGCTTGGATTGGATAAACTATTGAAATCCTGCTTCCCTGATACATACAAACAGATTCTTGTTATGGCTTA
>JBGSSQ010000172.1:0-16559 GCA_041736975.1 Gammaproteobacteria bacterium | reverse complement strand
CTATCAATCGGGATTTCATCGTCGCAGTCCAACGACCCCTTCTTTGGTAGAACGATCGCATTTCTATATAATTAGAAAGCTTTAATGATTCAACAAACCGGGGAAGCTTTTCACGGTTTATTTCGGTAACGATTGGTAATCTTGAAGTGTCGCCAGTCTACTTTTCGCTAGGTCAAATGTATGTACCATTCGGGCGCTATGCAACTAGTTCAGTGACTTTGCCATTGACTGTAGCTTTGGGACAAACCAACGCTAGAGCAGCTTTGCTGGGTGTGAGTTATGACGGGTTCTATGGCTCTGCTTATGGTTTCCGTGGCGATAGTGATGTGGATAGTACCGGTATCAACCAGTGGGGCTTGAATGCGGGATATCGTTATTCTTGTGAAGGCCTTTCGCTGGGTTTGGGCGCCGGCTATATTGCTAATATTGCTGATGCGACTGGTATGCAGTTGACAGGGTACGCAAGACAAGATGAGTTTGGTGGATTTGGCGTACGGCCGGGTACCGAGGTATTGGAGCATCGTGTTCCTGCTTATGATATTCATGCCGAGTTGGGTTATGCCTCTTTCGGCTTTAACGTTGAATATATTGCCACCACACGCCATTTTGCTGAAGCTGATATGAGCTTGAATGGATTTGGAGCGAAGCCATCGGCGTTGCACGTTGAGGGTAACTATAAATTCGATATCTGTGCTTTCCCATCTGCTTTCGCGCTGGCCTATGGCCATACTGAAGATGCTCTTGCATTGAATTTGCCGAAAAATAGTTTCGTAGCAACTTTTAATACTTCATTGTGGAAAAACACAATACAAAGTATTGAGTATCGTTATGATATGAATTACCACAGTGATGATGTCTCTGGTGGTTTAGCGGTAGCCGGTGATGGTAGTATCGTTGCCGGTGCAGGACCTGTTGGGGGCGGACATCGTAACTTGGTTCTAGCGCAAATAGGCGTATATTTTTAAGTTATTGTGATGGATTACTGCGCTGCTGAAATGGTGGCGCAGTTGCTTTCATCTTTCTGGTTGGCATAGTTCTTCACTAATCTGTTTGCTTTTGTTAATCACCTAAATCATTAGATTGGTCTAATACTTCATTATTCTAAGTCTTTTTGTCACGCACATAAATTATTGAGTTGCTCTCATATTGCATTATTCTGATTTGTCTGAAAATTCACATAAATCATTAATGAGACAGGTTTGGCAGAGTGGTTTTCTTGCTTTGCAGACGTAACGGCCGTGCAATATTAGCCAGTGGTGAGCGTTTTTGAGGTATTTATTGGGGACGGCTTTTTGCAAGCCTTGTTCTACTGCTAAAGGCGTTTTTCCTGGTGCTAATCCTATGCGATTTGACACCCGAAAAATGTGGGTATCCACTGCGATGGTATGTTGATCGAAGGCTGTGTTTAAAATCACATTGGCTGTTTTTCGTCCAACGCCCGGTAGCTTTTCCAGTTCATCTCGTGATGCCGGAACCACACTGTGATGTTGAGTAATCAATATTTGGCATGCTAGCAGAATATGTTTGGCTTTTGTTTTATAAAGATTGATGCTCTTGATCTTTTCTCTCAAGCCTTCATCGCCTAGTGCTAATATAGCTTCGGGTGTATTAGCTTGCTTGAATAAAATTTGAGTGGCTTTATTAACGCCAATATCGGTGGCTTGTGCGGATAACATAACAGCAATTAATAATTCGAAATGGGAGTGGTAAATTAACTCGGTTTTAGGCTGTGGATTTTGTGCTTGAAAACGTGCAAAAATTTGGTTGCGTTGATCAGCGTTCATGAGGTTAGTCCGATTTTTGTTGGTGACGTTTTGCGGCGGCACGAGCCACGGCCTCCTGAATGGCATTTTTTCTGGTGGATGTATCGAGTCCAAGCGGATTGTTTTCTTGGATCATAGACTCTTCGGCAAAGGGTGGAATGCGTGATTTACTGCCGTTGCTGCTGTCAAGTCGAGCTTGTCTGAAGTGATAACGTTGGCGCGCACGATTGGCTTGTAGTTTAATCGTAGCGGGCTCTGAGATAACGATAGGGACCATATCGATACAGTCCATAGGGCAGGGCTCAAGGCATAGATCACAGCCAGTGCATTCGTCCGATAGCACCGTATGCATTTGTTTTGATGCACCTATAATGGCATCCACGGGGCAAACTTGAATGCACTTTGTGCAACCAATGCATTCATCTTCTCTGATCACAGCGCGTGTTGGCGCTTTTGTGTTTTGTTGCATTTCTTTCATGAAAGGTGTGGGATCTTTATGAAGTAACTCAGCTAATTTTTTAAGTGTTTCAGTGCCACCTGGAGGGCATAAATTGATGGGCGCATCCTCTTCCGCCAGTGCTTTAGCATAAGGCAGGCAGGCGCCATAGCTGCACAAGCCGCATTGGGTTTGTGGAAGAATAGCGTCAAGTGTACTAATAGTAGGCTTTTTCATGCGCTAACAGAGGGCTGTTCTGCGGAAAGTGCTGCGACCACCTGCGGATCAAGCCGAGTCATTAACGGTGTGAAGGGTTTGATCGTATGGTTTAGTAGCGGAGGATCTAGATTTTGCCAAGATAAAGCCTCGCAATTTAAAAAATCGGCGGATTTTGTTGCCAGCGCCGGTACTATGGGCTGTAAGTAAGTCATAATAACTTTAAACAAATTAAGTCCTAGTGTGCAGATGCTCTGAACGCGTGCTTCTTGGCCAGGTTGTTTAGCGAGACTCCAAGGGGCTTCTTCCGCTATGTACTGATTGGCCGCATCGGCGATAGCCATGATTTCTCTTATCGCTTGGCTGTATTCACGTTGAACAAAATAATCCGCAATTTTATCACGTGAGTTAATCGCTGAGGTATAGAGTGCTTCATTTTCGAGTTGCGAAGAAAGTTTTCCTTCGAAGTTTTTTGTTATAAATCCTGCGCAGCGACTGGCGATGTTGACTACTTTGCCAACAAGATCTGCATTGACTCTTTGCACGAAATCATCAAAATTAAAATCAATATCATCAATGCCATTACCCAATTTCGCTGCGATATAATAACGTAAATATTCTGGATCTAGATGATCTAGGTAGTGTTTTGCGGTAATAAAAGTACCGCGAGACTTGGACATTTTTTGTCCATTGACGGTTAGAAAGCCATGTGCAAAAACGTTGGTTGGCATACGATGGCCACTGCCATGAAGCATGGCGGGCCAGAATAATGCGTGGAAATAAATAATATCTTTGCCGACAAAATGATAAAGCTCTGTCGCTGTCTCATCGACCCAATAGTGTGAAAAGTCGAGTGTTTTTCTTTTTTCTGAGAGGTTGGCAAAACTTGCCATGTAGCCAATAGGGGCGTCTAGCCAGACATAAAAATACTTGCCCGGTGCATTAGGGATTTCAAAACCAAAATAAGGATCGTCACGGGAAATGTCCCAAGGCGATAAGCCGTCAGCAAACCATTCCAGTAGTTTATTACTGACAGCGCTTTGTAGGTGGCCAGTTTTAAGCCACTTTTCTAACAGTGTTTGATAGTGACCCAAATTAAAAAAGTAATGCACAGATTCTTTTTCTATAGGCGTTTCACCGGATAAAACCGAGATTGGATTTTTGAGTTCTGTGGGCGAATAGGTGGCACCACAGGATTCACAATTATCACCGTACTGATCTTTGGTGTTGCAACGGGGGCACTCGCCTTTAACATAGCGATCGGGTAGGAACATATTTTTAACAGGATCATAGAGTTGAGAAATCGATCGTGTTTCAATATCGCCGCGGTCATAAAGACGTTGATAAATCATTTCTGAGAGTGCTTTGTTTTCTGGTGAGTGCGTGGTATGGAAATTATCAAAACTAATGTTGAAGTCGGTAAAATCTTTGAGGTGTTCGGCATGAACTTTGGCAACTAATTGTTCCGGTGTAATCTGCTGCTTTTGTGCGCTGATCATAATGGGCGTGCCATGGGCATCATCGCCACAGAGAAAGAGCACATCATGTCCCAAAGATTTTTGTAGACGAACCCATATATCCGCTTGGATGTGCTCAACCATATGGCCAAGATGGATAGGGCCATTGGCATACGGTAGTGCGGTGGTGACAAGGAGTTGGCGTTGTTGGGTCATGATCTTTCTCTATCTTGATTTGAAAACCTCTAATATAACGTTTTTGGGCTAGAAATGCAGCTGGTAATTTTCATAGCTCTCAGTGTGCGTGTTTTAGGTGCTATCCATTGTATTCCTGGGGTGGCGGGGCGCTAATAAGGAATTTATGCCAACTTTGTAGAGATATTTGCACAAGAGTTGCAGCTTTTGTCCATTGCGCCTTTTTGGAAATAATGTTACTTAAGTAGGTTGTTGAAATTAATTATGAAAACAAGGTAAGACTTTATGCTCGGCACCACGAGTTACCTGGAATCGTTTGCTGATATCACGGATCATCAAGATCTGCTTATTCAGGTGGCCCCAAACTATGGTATTGTTGCTCTGAATCCCTTGGCAGAAAGGGTCTTCGGTGCTCTTGCCCATGAACTCCAGGGTAAAGATATTTTCACTCTCTGTGGTGAACGAGGCTGGGCATTGCCTTTCTTTGCTGAGGGTAAGGAACCTCAGGTATTCCAAGCGGATGTTGATACCACCATACACTGGCGCACTTTCTCTCTCCCTGACACCAATAACCGGCTTCAAGGCTTCATGATTATAGGGCATGTGCCCAGAATGGCTGCTCCATCTAATGAGGACGGTCTATCCCCAGAAAATATTATCGCTCATATTCCCTCCTTTGTGTATTGGAAGGATAACGCGTTGTGTTATAGGGGTTGTAATGAGAATTTTGCTCAATGGGTGGGCTTAAAGTCGCCTGCCGACATTATAGGCAAAAAGGATAAAGCCCTTTTTGAACAATCCGAAGTGTTGCAGCACTTTAAAAAAGATAAACGCGTATTGGCTGGGGTTCCGCTTATCGATGAAGAGGTGGATTTTTCTTCGCTGGTTGGCCATCCACACACCATTCGCGTCAGCAAAGTGCCGTTACGAGATAAAAATAACACGATCATAGGTCTACTGAGTATTCACACCGACATTACGCTAATCAAACAAAGGGAAGCCTTGCTGGTATTGGCGAAGGAATCTGCTGAGGCGGCTAACAAAGCCAAAACTGAATTTATCGCCGATATCAGCCATGATTTAAGAACATCGTTAAACGTTATTAGGGGCATGTCTAAACTGTTATTAGAACGTCAGCACGTTGATGAGCAACGACCTCTGATTAACGGCGTCTTGGATGCCGCTCATAATTTAACGCAACAAATTGACGAAATATTGGACTACTCAAAAATAGAGTCCGGTAAAATTTCATTGCGAAAAATATCTTTTGATTTACAGAAAACGCTTGAAGAAGTCATCGATGCGCACAGCTTTGAGGCTTACTCTAAAGGTGTGAATTTACTGCATGATTATAGCTCAATGTTGCCTACGCAAGTTGTTGGCGATCCTGTTGCCACCAAAAGGATCTTCGCTAATCTTGTGAGTAACGCTTTAAAGTTTACCCAGCAGGGGCATCTTTTACTCCGAGTGAGTTGCTCTAAAAATCAAAATGATTCCGCTTGGTTTGAGTTCACAGTAGAAGATACCGGCATTGGTATTGCCAAAGAAAAGTTGTCGACTATTTTTAATCGTTTTGAGCGGGTAGATGATACCCAAGAAAGTCTTTTTCAAGGCACTGGGCTAGGTTTATCGATAGTGGCATGGTTAGTTAAGCGATTGGGTGGGGGGGTAGATGTTACCAGCGAAGTAGGGAAAGGTACGACGTTTAAAGTATCTTTGCCTTTTGATTGCTGTGTAAACAATAATCTGGAAGGGGATGTTTCAGACAATCAGCGTATTTCTTTCCCGATTTTACTTATTGATGATTATATGCCGCGAGCCAAAGTGACGGCAGATTTATTGGGCGTTGATGGAGTCACCATTGTTGATAGTGCTAACGCGATCAGCCGATTTTTAAGGGGGGTGCAGCAAGGGCATCCTTATAAAGTCGTTCTCCTTAACGAGGACATTACTGAGTGTCCATTAGCGTTGCTGTTGAAAGCGATGAATCATCAGCCTGAGTTCAGTCGTGCAACTATTGCGTTATTGGTTTGTGAATCTTATCGTCTTGATCAGGCAACACAATCTTTAGTTAAGCCGTATGTACACATTGTAAAACCTATAAAGCCCTCTAAAATTGGTGAGCAGGTGGCGGAGCTAATTAGCGTGGAAAAATCACTAGAGCTCACACTTGACACACCACTGCAACCCATTAATTATAATGGTATTGGAAAATTGCTATTAGTGGAAGATGAGCCGCTTTCACAAAAATACTGCCAGCTATTACTCCAGGGACGTGGGTATGAACTAGATATCGCTGGTAACGCAAAAATAGCTTTAGATTTTGCAGCAAAACAACGCTATGAAAGCATCTTAATGGATGTTGGTCTACCAGATGCCAGTGGAGTTGATGTGGCTCGTGCCATCCGAGCCAGTGATAACCCCAATCGTGATGTCCCCATCATTGCTCTCACCGCTCATATCGATGAATCCAAGCAGCAGGCTTGTTTGGATGCGGGCATGACAGCTTTTTTGAATAAGCCGGTGTCGCCGGATAAGTTATGTGAGTTACTTAAGCGGGTTGTGGTCTAGAAAAGCTGGTATTAGTGCGAGATTTTTTTATGGCTCAAATGCCATTAAATCAACTGCGAAATTTAGCCAATGAAAAATATAAGTTAGCAATGAGCGCAGAAGATCCGTTTCAAGCCGAGAAGCCCAGGCCGGCTACGAAAAAAGCTTTGCAAATAGTGCTTGCAGAGGGTATGAAACAGTATAAAAATACTCTAAAAGCACTGGCAAAACGCTAATGATCTGCGCTACTCTATCCCATGAATTGATTATTTTGATTCACGTACAATTAGACGGTGAGATTTAGATGAGTATTTTTTTAGCACAAGAGCCAGAGTGCCAAACGATCAATTGTCCACAAGATGTGGATATGATTTTGATTCCACGTACCGTTGATTTGGGTGGTTTTCAGGTCAGTCGCGTTCTGCCATCAAAACAACGCCGAATGGTGGGGCCATTTGTTTTTTGGGATCAATTCGGGCGTAGTGAATTTCTTACCGGGCAGGGCATTGATGTGAGGCCACATCCGCATATCGGTTTAGCCACACTGACTTACCTGTTTAATGGTTCCATTGTTCATCGTGACAATTTGGGCAGTCATCAATTGATTGCGCCAGGAGACGTCAATTTGATGATTGCAGGAAGTGGGATTGCACATTCAGAACGTACCGGCAGTGAAGAACGTCAACACCCACATTCACTATTTGGCTTGCAGATTTGGTTGGGTTTGCCAGGCGACAAACAAGAAATCGCGCCTTCTTTTACCCACTACACTCGTGACACGTTACCGGCAGTCGATGCTGAAGGCATTAAATTGCGCCTTGTCGCCGGCCATTTCCAAGGCCTGCAGTCCAAGGTGGCTACGGTGGCCGATGCCTTGTTAGTCGATGTGCAACTACAGCCAGGTGCTACCATCAACTATCCCGCTACAACAGAAGAGCGTGCTATACACATTGTCACTGGTCAAATCTCACTCGGTCACAATATCTATGATTCAGCGCATATGCTGATCATAAAACCGGGACATTCCGTTGTCATTAAAGCACAAACAGCTGCACATATTGTTTTACTGGGCGGTGCGGCGCTCGATGGTCCGCGTTATTTATGGTGGAACTTTGTTTCCACCTCAAAAGAGCGTATTGAGCAGGCCAAGCAGGATTGGGTTAATGGTCGTTTTGCAAAAATCCCTGGCGATGAAAAAGAGTTTATTCCACTGCCTGATGAGTAATAAGAGAATAAGCGCCCCCAGCTAAAATTCTGACGCTAATTATGGAGTGCCGCTCCATGTTTTGATCCATAATATGGAGGTTGCTCCAGATATGTGCTGTTATTGGCTTAATAGACATTAGCCGATGATGGGTAAGATGTTGATGTTTATCTATGGCGCGAATTTTTTTAGAGGCGCTTTGGGCAGGATTAATTCTATAAAGTATCCAATTAATCTCCTCCCTCGTCTGCTGCCTGGATGCCAAGATTCCAATATCGCTGCGATATCGGAATCAGCCATTATCCCGTAGTTTGCCGATAAGTTAAACGGCTTACCAATTAAGTGGCAGCTCCCGGCCTGTATTAGAGCTACGCCATCTCAGTCGAACTTTCTTCGGTCTGCTATAATGTAGTTGTGTAAACTACGAATTTAAGAGGGGGGGGGTATGAGTCAAGAACATGAAGAAATTAGTGGCTATGTCGATTCGTTAATTCGTTTATTGAAGGGTAACAATAGCGATGAATTCGTGCCGATTATTACTGAAATTAATAAAATAGTTAATGCTGATTTAAAGCAGCGCAAGGACTTAGAGTTTGGTGATTATTGGTTAAACGCTGTTTGTGTTGGCTTTGTGCGTTACTTTGATGAGTCAGGGGTTGAATGGCGAGAATATGATAACGTTAGATTTTTGGTGCAGAAGTTAGTAAAATGCGCTGCGCAAAACCTAAGACTAAGAACCCCTGTCTTTAGTCCTCAAACCTGTGGTAGGCATGAGGATGGGGCTTGTGTTATAGAGCCACTCGGTTCAAGGATTATTGTCCAAAAGGAAGAGAAGCATCTTGACGGTGATTCTCTATTCTTAGATGTTGGTGATGCTGCATGTTTCGCCACTGTTCCATTGCCTGTAATATTACCAAAAGGCACGAAAATTCAAAGGGTCATTGCTGACCCAGCAAAAAAATTTGGAGTTTGGTGGAAAGTCAACCACCTTTTACCACTAAGTAAGTTGGCTTGGCGTGCTAATTATGCTGTTCTCGAAATGTGGAATGCGAATAGGTTGTATGTTAATGCTGAGTTAAAAAAAGATGTGCCTGCTTGGGTGGGGATTGCCGCATCGCAAAAGGTCAAATGGAAGGATAAAAATGGTAATTTAATAGATGAAAAATGCATTTTAAGAGGTGGTTTGATACGGATTTATATAGACACTAAATTTAAAAGCAAACTTGACCTCTTGTTGACGGAAAAAACTGACTGGTGATCCAGCTGCTATTGGTTGAGAAATCCTACCAAAAACCTGCTTTATGTGATTTGGCCGAACATCGGCCATTTTAGCCGAAGCGCCGGGTGTATTTGGCCGAAATAATCGCTTTTCTGTTGTTTTCATGTCATTATGGCCGAAAGAACTTGCTTTTTTGGCCGAAAGGTTGTTGGAATGGTCGAAACCCTCTATTTGGAAATAGTGTATGGCTTCTCAGGAAAAGTTAGATGCAATCATCAATGCTCTTAAGCGGCAAGCTAGACCCACATCGATGGGGGAGTTATTAGCCATTTTAGGGCCCGATTTTAAAGATCGAAGTGTTCGTCGTTGGTTGCATGACTTGGTTGATCAAGGCGATGTTGTTAAAACTGGCCGTATGAGTGCTGTGCGCTATCAGGCGACCAGTGCAAGCGTGGTTGATGAGTTGTTTAGTCCAGAGGCTTTAATGTCACTTCAGCGTGTTCGACAGCCTTTATTCAACCGTGATCCTGTTAGTTATAATGAGGAGTGGATTAATGGTTATCAACCTAATGCCACATTTTATTTGTCTGCCGCAATGCGTCGTGCTTTGTACGCTCAAGGAAATCGGCAAAGTGATAATGAGGCGGCAGGCACGTATGCGCGCAAAATTTATAATAGACTATTAATTGATTTAACCTATAACTCATCACGTTTAGAAGGTAATACTTATTCGCTGTTAGAAACAGAACGCTTTGTATTGGCTGGGGAGTCTGCAGACGGTAAGCTGAGTATGGAAAAAGTGATGATATTGAATCATAAGGAAGCCATACGGCATCTAGTTGATACTGCAGAAAAACTAAAAATAGACTCAAATCAATTATGTACTATACATTATTTGCTTGCTGATGGATTAGTGGAGAGACAATATGCTGGAAAACTAAGGGACCATGGTATGCGAGTTGGTGGTTCTACCTATTCACCTTACGACGATAATTTTAGGCTGGAGCCGCAATTAAAAAAAATTTGCATGTTAGCACAAGCGATTGAAGACCCATTTGAGCAAAGTTTCTTTTTATTGGTACATGTTGCCTATTTGCAAGCCTTTATTGATGTCAATAAACGTACGGCACGTATCAGTGCTAATATTCCACTAGTCAAAAATAATTGTGTGCCGTTGTCTTTTAATGATATTGATAAAGATGATTACAACAGTGCAATGATTTGTGTTTATGAGCTGAATCAAACACTTCCTTTAGCTGAGTTGTATTATTATTCATACTTACGTAGTTGACGGCAATATGATGCCGCGATTATATCGGTTGGTTTTGATAGAGTTAGAGTGCAATATCGGATGTTACGTCGAGCTACTATACAGAAAATTATTTTAAATGGCCTAGTGGAATCTGATATTCTCTTGTTTATAAAGCAGCAAGTTGAAGAGTTTGTAGAACCGAAGGATCGTGAAGAGCTTGTCAGTGTGATTTTAGAAGATCTAGACGGTATTACTCCTTCACGTATTGCTGGCATGGGTATTACTCGTGCAGAGTTAGAGGCGTGGTTAGTCTTAAACGCAAAGTAATTTGTGACATTAAAGGAGTATTTTTATGTTTAAGGAATTTAAGCAGTTTGCATTGCGAGGCAATGTTGTTGATATGGCGGTTGGTATTATTATTGGTACAGCTTTTGGTGGCATTGTTAACTCGCTTGTTAATGATGTATTAATGCCGCCTCTGGGGATGTTGATTGGTATGGTGGATTTTTCACATCTTGCGATTACCTTGCACGAAAAGACAGGTGATTTTCCGGCAGTTACTCTTAAGTATGGAGTGTTTCTTAATGCGATTATTAATTTCCTGATCGTTACATTTTCTATCTTTATGTTGGTGCGGCAAATGAATCGGCTGTTGCCCCCGCCTGCAGCGCCGTTGGCGACTAAAGAATGTCGCTTTTGCTGCAGTAATATCCCTATTAAGGCGGTAAAATGTCCGCAATGTATCTCTGAGCTTTGAGTGCGCAAGTGTCTCTTGTACCTCTAGCCGTTTGAAAAATAACCGATAGTGTCATTTAGTGACACTGTCGATGTTATATTTGTAAGTTGGTGATGGTAGGGAATCTTAGTGCGAAATTCTTAGCTGCTTAACACGTCTGTAGGTATTGAGTTTATGGAGAGCGTGGTGAATCCTTTGAGATACTTTTTTTGTCTATTTCATCTAGAAGTTTCCGGGTGCTATTTTCTTTGTGTAAGCTACCAAAAAACGAGCTTTTTGTGGTTAGATTCGGAGATTGTCTCATCTCATCTATTAATAAACGGATGCTTTTACTTAAGATTTTATCGTCTTTATTATTCTGTTGAATTATTAGCACTTTAGTTAGAATAATGTTGGCGTGCCCTGGGTTATAGGGGAATTTATTTGCGTGTAAATTATGAAATAACTCTTTGGCTAAGAATATCAGTGATTGATGGTCCTTTGATCCTGAAATTTCCGTAAAGATAGCTTTTTTAAGTTCAAATCTGTTTTTTGTTATAAATTCTATTAGGCTTGAGTTTTGGCTTTTAACAGCCTGTAGCAATAAAAAATTACAAAGTACATTCTTGAATATTGTATTCTGCTTTTTAATAATCTCATCAAGCTTGTTAATGCTCCCTGTGTTAAAGTACTCGCATAATATTATGGCGGCCGCTTGATAGTTATAGGATGTCATTGCGGTATTAAATAATCCGTTTAACACATTTTTTATGTCTAAATGGTTTTGTTTTTTATCAAGTGATGCATTTTCTAGATCTCTTCCCCATAATAAGATTCTATTTGTTGATGTGCTTAAATCGATGCCCTCAGGTGTTCTTAGGCTGGGTATGCCGCTCGCTATTTCGTGGTGGATTTTTCGTATGCTCAAATAATCAATGTTTTTATCAAGGTCTATTTTTTTCTTAAAATCATGGAGAAAATTAAAGGATTAAAATCTTCGTGCTGAGTATAACGAGTTAAGTCAATCATGCCAAGGGATGATGCTAATGTGACAATTTTATGGTTCACTGACCAATAATTATCGTCTTTGGTGTATTAAAGATCTTGTATGGTTTCATCAAGAACTTTTTCAAAAATATTTGGTGATATATTGAGAATAGGAGTTAATAAAATAGGGGTAATGTTCATATCGGCAAGAATATAGTTTGGGTATGATTGATCAGGGTAAGTATAAAAAACTAGTCCGAGCTTCTTTCTATATTTTAAGATGACATTAATAATGTCCATGTTTTCGACTGCTATTGCCTTTTTTAATAAATTCATATTGTGTTCTTTGGTGCTGACTAGTCTAGTATGATTGAGGGCTATGTCTGGTAATATCCCTATGTCATCCATGGCTGACATTAGAAAGTCGACTAATGCAGCTGATTTGCTATCGATGGCAAGATCTAAAATTGGTTTAAATAATAATTGATGCTCATCCCCCCTGTATTGTAAGGCTTGTTGCAATATTTCTTTCTTGAGATCAATGTCATCCACAAGATTTAAAATAGTTTCGACCAGTTGTTTATCACCATTTCTTACCGCTAACATGAATATATTCATATGATAACAATCTGGCGAGTCTCTCAGGGCTGACAGGGGTTCATATAATGATAGTTTTTTGAAAAACTCTTCGCCGTATGATTTTTTTGCCATTTTAAGTTTCTCTGTAAACTCTGATGGAATTGATTTTCTTCTCATTATTAATTTGATCAGTGGCATATAGCCATACATGACATGAATTGGGTAAAGTCCGCTATGCTTTTCTAGGATTCTTAGTATCTTGTTTTCTGAGTTATGAATAGCAGATTTTTGATTCTTGGATTAATTTTCTGTTTTCACTAAGCCGTTATAGTGCTTTATTTCAAAAGCTAATTCTTCAGGTATTTTCTCCTTATCGAGAATTATAAATCCATTTTCTCGTTTAGATAATCTCATTGAAATGACTCCCCTATGAGCTTATGAGCCTTATATGCGATGGAAGCATTGTCAGGAGTCGTGAAATGTAATGCCGCCAGGCCCACTAAGCGGGTAATTTGTGCTTGTAATTGGTTGTATTCTCTGTTTCTCATAGTTTACCATCGTCCTCATCGCTTATAATACCTATCGTAACGTATCATCCCTCTAGTTTAAAATAGCAGCTTTTTTCCCTTGCCTATTTTTATTATAGTACATGGCTAACCACTTTGCTGGTGGGTTATGCTATAACCCAGTTAGACTGAGTCTGTTTTTTATGGATTCAAAAAATTCAACCGGTCTAATAGTTTGGTGTCGGTTATAAAACGGGTGGATGAGGTTTCACATAAAAAAATAGACATCATCCCACAGCGATATGGCGAAGTTTCAATAGATCACAATAGTGTTGAAAAGTCACCTTTCAATGGTGATTTAAAGTGCTATCATCTTGCCTTTCGTTAAACAGATCATTAACTGATCTTACGGCCTCAAGTAGTTTTTCTGAAAAATAATGCTCTGGCAAATTCGAATCTGCTTTTTCACGTATCTCCATTAAGGCAACTTTGACTTCTTTTGGGAATTTCAGGCACAATGGATGAAGTACTTTTGTATAGATCCGTGACTTTTCTGTAGGTGGGGTCTCATTTTGATTTAGTATGCGTAGCTCAGTGATGTCCATATATTTTTTCAAGAGTACACCAATAGCTGTTGTCACTCGATCACTGTTATCCAGTGTTATTGATGCAACATTTACCGCATCGTTATAGTGTGATTTTCTACTGAATGCTGCTACCACACCTTTTTTAGCGTAACTATCGAGTATCTCTTTTAGTGCCACATCACGCGGTTGTTTTGTCTCATATTTGATGCCTTTTGGGCTGTCAAGAGATGGGCCAAACATGTAATCATTAAATACCTCTTTTATATTAGGATTTTTTTTGAACACAGTCACTAAATGTTGCTCTAATTTTTGTAATTTCCCTATGGCTTTTTGGTCCAAATTTGATAGGTTGACGGTCTCTACTGAGGCACTGCCATCCTTTTCCTTGGCTAGGAAGATTTTATTGAAAATTATAATTTCTGCTAGTTTGACGAAGACATCTTTAAGCTCCCGGGTCGCTGCGGCATTAAATTCCTTAGTCACTAACCTTATAATTTGATCATAAACTAGGTTGACATGTGTGCCGCGGATAATTGCCGGGCCACATATTCTTTTGACTTCTGCCATAAACGTCGGCTGAACCAAAATGGCATATATATTCGGCGCTTTGCTCATCAATTCAGGTCTAGATGGTTTTCTCATTATGTATCTCGCTTTAACTTCGACACTTTAATTATAGCAGACCCAAAAAAATGGGTAGGTTATTGACTTGAAAAATGAAAGAGATAAGTTTTCATATCTTCCGTCGAAAAGTAAGCGTTATTGTGTTTTTGTTTTTGATGACCCCAGCTTTCTTCAGTGTGCTTACATAAGGCATTTTAACATGGAACAATCCCGATTTTTCTACTTTGGGTTTACACATAGGGTCCTGTGGTTGACTTGCAAGGGTTGATCAAGTAGCCTCATTTCAACAGATATAGGTACTGAGTAGTGCTTAGCTGCTTCAGACTACACTCAAACAGCTTAATGTGGTGGTGATTAATGATCTCTGATTATAACCTTGACTCTCGTGCCGTTCGTCCCGGATTGAAACCTCATCCTCAGATAAAAAATATCATCGCTGTGGCCTCTGGTAAGGGAGGGGTAGGTAAGTCTACCACGGCGGTTAATTTGGCCTTGGCGCTGGCTTCTTTGGGCTTGAAGGTGGGTATACTGGACGCAGACATCTATGGCCCAAGCCAACCTTTGATGCTGGGTGCCAACCAGCCACCCCACCATGAATCAGGCAAGGCATTGCAGCCAGTGGTTTGTCATGGCATAGAGTCCATGTCCATGGGCTATCTTATCGATGTGAACACGCCGATGGTGTGGCGAGGGCCTATGGTGAGTAAGGCGTTGCAGCAGTTGTTATTTGAAACGGCTTGGTCGCCACTGGATTATTTGATCGTTGATTTGCCGCCAGGCACGGGTGATATTCAGTTGACCATGGCCCAAAAAATCCCTGTTGCTGGGGCTGTCATCATCACGACCCCTCAGGATTTGGCCCTATTGGATGCCCGCAAAGGTTTGGAGATGTTTCTAAAAGTGGGGATTCCGGTGTTGGGTGTTATCGAAAACATGGCGCTTCATGTCTGTAGTCATTGTGGTCATCAAGAGGCCATTTTTGGATCAGGTGGCGGTGAAAGCCTTGCTGAGGCCAAAGGCATCCAATTACTGGGCAGTTTGCCTTTGGATAAGCAGATACGCGAAGACGCTGATAGTGGTAAGCCCACAATGATAGCCTCCCCCGAAAGTGCCCTCTCACAAGTGTATAAGCTGACTGCAGTGAACATGTTGCAACAGTTAGCCTTGCAACCGAAGAGTTATGCCGGTAAATTTCCGGATATCGTTGTTGAATAAAGAGTAAGGATTTTTATGGCAATTAAATCAGATAAATGGATTCGCCGAATGGCAGAAGAATGTGGGATGATTGATCCCTTTGAGCCTGGACAGGTGCGAGACAATGAGACAGGACGGATTATTTCCTATGGTACCTCCAGCTATGGCTACGATGTGCGCTGCGCCAACGAATTCAAAGTGTTTACCAACATTAATTCCGCCATCGTAGACCCTAAGAATTTTGATGAGTCCAGCTTTATCAGCATCAACGCCGATACTTGTATCATTCCCCCCAATTCTTTCGCGCTAGCGCGCACGGTAGAGTATTTTCGTATCCCTCGTAGTGTTTTGACCGTTTGCTTGGGCAAGTCAACCTACGCTCGATGCGGCATCATTGTGAACGTCACCCCACTAGAGCCGGAATGGGAAGGGCATGTCACCCTGGAATTTTCAAACACCACCACATTACCCGCCAAGATTTACGCCAATGAAGGTGTAGCACAAATGCTGTTTTTGGAGTCGGATGAGCTTTGTGAAGTGTCCTATCGTGACCGTGGCGGCAAGTACATGGGGCAATTAGGCGTGACTCTCCCTCTGGCTTAACAGGGGTGAGAAGAAGGGGGCAGAGAAGGGGGCAAGTCTTGAATTATGAATTAGCGTCATGTGGCTGTTCTCCTAATTCATAATTAAAGACTTGACCCCAATCCACCTTTTTTATGAGAGTTTCTTCAGCCAATTTCGCGCGATGGGTCCTACGCGATTGTCTTGCATTGCTGCATCAACAACGGCTTGTTTTTTACCTTGCGCGTCACCGAAACCGTACTTTTCTTCCATCAATTCATGCCAATGAAACACGAGTTCTGGTGTTGCATTTTCTTCGACTTGATCGAGAATGCTATAAATGCGAGAGCGATAATAGGCTGTAATTGCTTGATCAAGCCAATCAATCACGTCTGGTTCGATGAAGTTATTGTCATCCATTTGGCCACGTTGAAAGCCCTTTTCCCAAAGAGATGTTTTGAGATTAGCATGTTCCTTACCGTAAAGTGAGTTAATTAGATTCATGCAGCGACGA
>JBGSSQ010000155.1:0-3181 GCA_041736975.1 Gammaproteobacteria bacterium | reverse complement strand
GACAGTAGCTGTCCAAACTTGACAAAAATCGGGCCAAGCGCCTCTAAGGCTAAACGCGCGCGCTCGGCGTGTGAATGCTTTTGAGTACGAAACCAGTTCCATGGATTGAAATAACTCACAAATCGCCATCGTTCTAATCCTGGCGCGGTAAATACAACCTGATCAATACCGTGCTTGACCAAAATATAGTTGATGGTCAGCAATCGCCAAAACTGAACCAGTGACTTCATATACGCCTTCCTTTTATTTGTCAGCAGCAAATGCCATTAGTCGCTCCACTCTATTACGAAGCTCATCCACATCACCCATAAAATCGGCCACCTCTTCCTGAGGCGGCAATAATCGTAGTTCTTCTTGAAGATACTCCACAGCACTAATCTGCAAGCGCGCTGAAACATCTGCGCCATAGTCTGTTGCCGCACGAAATTGACTACCCACGTGCTGTGCCACTCTATCGCCCAGTGCTTTAGCGATCAATTCGTCCCAATCTATGCGAAATTTTTTCATCAAACTTGTCAATTGGTGTACGAGCTCTGCGTCACCTTGTATCGATACACCCGACGGCTTAGGGATAAAAGTCCACTTTTGACTGATCCCCATGGCGGCAAGCGCTATGGGCGTCCCACTAATTATCGCATCGGCTTCTCGCTCACTCGAAGTAGCACACTGCAAACCAGTCAGTGTTGGCTGCATATACAAGGCAAGGTCAAGACCCACCCACTCTACCTTAATAATCTTACCAGCCAAAGCAGCGAGTTCTGCTTGCACCTCAGGGTCAAGCGCCAGTACTTGGCTAGCCGTCCAATTAATCAAAGAAGTAATCATGCTTTATATCCTCGGTGTACGGCAACGACGCCACCCGATAAGTTATGATAATCAGGGCGACTAAATCCAGCGTCTTTCATCATTGCCAACAGTGTCTCCTGATCGGGATGCATACGAATGGATTCAGCTAAGTAACGGTAGCTTTCAGAGTCGTTCGCTATTTTCTCACCCAACCAAGGTAGCATAGAAAAGGAATACCAGTCATACATTGAATTAAACCAACCTGCGTGAGGCTTAGAGAACTCAAGAATAATACACTTACCACCCGGTTTTAGCACCCGACACATTTCTTTCAAGGCATTGTTTTTCTCGGTAACATTGCGCAACCCAAACGCTATGGTGACGCAATCAAAATAATCATCATCGAAGGGCAGCATTTCAGCATCGGCAATAGCATATTGCACATTGTCAAAAAAGCCGTCATCAATCAAACGATCACGGCCCTTTGCCAACATCGAAGGATTAATATCCGTCATCAGCACCAAGCCATCCGCCCCCACTTTCTTGGCATGATCACGGGTCAAGTCCCCAGTCCCAGCCGCCACATCCAGCACTTTTTGCCCCGGACGCAGCGCACAAAGGCCCAGCGTAAAGCGCTTCCATAAGCGGTGTACACCCAATGACATCAGGTCGTTCATGATGTCATAGTGTTCCGCCACACTGTGGAATACGTCAGCTACACGGTCCGCCTTCTCAGCCACAGGAACTTCCTGAAAGCCAAAGTGCGTCGTTTTTTCATTGTCGTCATGTTGGTTCATAGGGCTATGCTACCATAGGGATGGGGTCAGATCTAACATTAGCTCAGGGGGATGGGGTGATCACTAGGGGGCACTCTTGCCCCCTCCCTCTAAGAACCCCTCGCTAGCTGCCCAGCCCGTTGAATAAGCACGATCAGCTGACAAACTAAAGCTTACCTAAAAGCTCACTATTGGCACACACAGCAGCAGCATTAAAACTTGAATTATTTAATCCATGGGCACTGCTGTAGCTCTCCATCAGCGGCACTTCTGAACTCAAGAACATATTACGGTTGGAATGGCCAGAGCCATAATCACACAAGAACTGCTTTTCAAATAATCCAGATAAATGCTTAAAATCTTCTATAGTTGAATCAAAACAACCCCACCTTGCCTGGTGTCTGTTTTGCACCCAACCAATTAGATGTTGATACGAAGTTAAAAGTTGATCAGCCTCCCAATGTGTCAGCGACACTCGCTGACAACGATCAAAATCTGCCAATGCTCTAGCAATAACCAGACTGGTCTTCTGAGGGTAGGGCTTCTTAGGCAAATTTTTAACAAATTCAGATAAAGCGCAGCGATATTTTTCAATCTCCATAAGATAGTCTTCCCTAAAAACACCGTCATCAATTGGTATTAATTCCTCCAAAAGATTTGTATCTTTCTCAAATAAGTCAAAGATGTTCTCTCTTATAGTCTTATCAGGATTATGTTTAAGTTCATTTTTTAAATCCATTCGAAGCTCACATAGAACACCGCAAATATGATCATCGGTTTCATCTAAATTCATGACTCGAGCAGCAATATATTTATCCAGTTTTCGCCATCTTTCTTCTAATAATTGACGCCTAATATTAAATTCTTCTTTAGCCATCAATTTTGAATCATCAGAATTTGACTCAACATCAACGGTTTTATTTTGCCACAAACCAATTGCTAATCTTGCCAGAAGTAGATTCCCATCTAGATTCATTCCAGCAGAGTAATCGCCATTAGTTGATGGGCGACTGGGCATACCTTTCCAACCAGGTATTCTTACTCCTGGTAGTTCACCGGAAGATTCTGTGTAGCTGTTACCCTGACTATGACTTTGGTAACCAGAATAGCGACTATTGCCTGTACCACACTCACCTTGCCCAACCAACTCCGATTGACTCGAAGTGAACTCTTGCCTGACCAGGTTAAAGCTGACATCACTTGCAGGGTAAGAGGAAAATATATTAGTGCATATTCCATGAACCCATGCAGAAACGCCAGCTAGAGCAACAAATAAGTATGGTGGACTTAAACGGCTTGCTCCAGAAGATACAGTTACATTTGCATTAGTAATATTGGTATTATTTATTTGATCCGGCATAGGTGTTTCAGACATTGCCGTCATGAATGTATATGCATCCGTGGTGGCAGTCGATGGTTTACTGGCCGTTGTTTCCGATGTTGTGGCTGGCGTTGTAGTTGTCGTGGCTGTTGGCGTCGTCGTTGTTGTCTTACTCGTCGTGGCTGCTGGCGTCGTCGTTGTTGTCTTACTCGTCGTGGCTGCTGGCGTCGTCGTTGTTGTCTTACTCGTCGTGGCTGCTGGCGTCGTCGTTGTTGTCTTACTCGTCGTGGCTGCTGGC
>JBGSSQ010000120.1:0-2925 GCA_041736975.1 Gammaproteobacteria bacterium | reverse complement strand
CACTTAATTTATACTTAGCCCATTGAATTGCGGCCTTATCAGCTGCCGACCCTGCCGGGCGCGGGCCTACTTCTGTCGTCAACGAAGTCACCAACTGCAATGCCAAATCGCTTTCTTGAGCGACTGCCATTGCTGATTTGACGAAGCTCATGTCTTCGTCGGAGTACAATCCGTCTGCGCGGGCAAGTGATAGTCCACATAATAATATCGAAGACGCGACTAAATACTGCATACTGAAAAACCTCAAGATTAATTTGCCAATGCAGTCACGGTCAGTCGTGCCTCGTTGGTCAATGATTGAATCAAATACTGATTGTGCGCGCGAATATCGTCAAGGTCTAAAGTCTTCTGCCCAGTCAAATAACTTTCAAGATCAGCAACAATAGCAGAGGCGAGTAAGGTAGGGATGCGGTTTGGTGCAACTCCAGACTCAACCAACAGTCGAATAGTGGATCGTGCTGGCGTGAATCGCGATGAGCACACAGCGATCGGCCCCTATGAAAGTTGATAAGCCCCTATATGGGCTAAGTAGTGGTGAAGGCTGCGAGAGACTTTTACGTGCGCAGCGTTTTCATTCATACAGGTAAATCTATGCCGCACCAAGAAACTAACATGAAAGTAATGCCTGACTCTGGATTGTGAACCGATCAGATTTAGGTTCCCTCTTGATTGATATGATATGAAACGGTTTTTTGTCTGCCTGTTTTTAGTTGTATGAAAATTAAAAATGCATAACATCCTCCCGCGTCAGTTTCTAAATCATGAGCCTCTATCAAAACCGTTCGGCTTTTTTGAGTTAAAACACAAACGCCAGCATCTGACTTGGGGGTCGCCCAATGGTTCAGAAAGTATCCAGCGGGAATAGTTAGCTCGTACCCTTGTGGAGGGTTTTCTACGTCATCGTACTGATTAATGCTGTGATCTTCGAGCACAGACTCGCCTGTAACTTGCATTAAATTTTTATCTTTAGCCAACGCCGGCAGAGCTAAGGATGCTAAGATCAAAATTGAAGCTATATATTTAAACATAAAATTTACTCCTGATTGTAAAGTTAAAGGTCAGCGCCACATTCATAGTCAATCGTACCACCCAGATGATCGCCCGCTTTGAAGACATAATGTCCATCAACTTTAATGTTTGTGTCTCGAGTTTTAGCTAAATCTTTTGATACGACAAATTCACCCCACATACCGTTTTCAGAACCACCCGTAAACCTGGCGTCGATATTTTGAAAGCGGTAATGGTTTTTATAGACGCTCGGTTTGCGTGTATACGGGACCTCTACATTGTTTTTACCAACGAAAACCCCGTAATAGCCCACCACATAGATATGCCCGCCGTAGGACTCAATAGTGGCTTTACCATCCACAATGGCGACATGAAACCATAAAATAGACTTTGATCTGGGTGTATCAACCCCAACTCGAAAAGATGTCGCTTCGCACTTTAGCGATGCCAGATATTCACGTTCAGTATTCTTAGCGTAGGTGAGTGGTAGTAAAATAAAAGTCATCACAATAGCAGTCAAAAATTTCATAATGCCCCCGTTTTGCATTTGGATTATAGATAGCAAAATGTATTTTGTTGGCAACACTTTGGCTGCTAGAACTTTGTGAGTGAAATGTTTTTCAGCTGAAATGTGCTAAGTTTGGTAAATCTTGCTAAATGTATCGGGAATCGCGACTGGTTTAAAACTGGCCGATATACTTTATGTAAAATTCACTAAATCCGGTGTAAGGCATTGATTTACCTGTATAAAAATAGTGCGCACATTAAAATATCCCTTTAGTCCTCACCGCTACTTCTGCACATATAGCGACTTACTCACTTTTGCGGGGACTTATCATGGACCAAATTTTACTCTGGATTTATTTAAGATTTAGATTTGGTGGTGGGCAGGTAATGAAAGTCCATTAACCCCTTTTTCGCGAGTACCAACTAAACATTTGGAAATAATCAAAAAAGTGGCATATAAACTAAGCTAATCACTTTATTCGATGGGGAGTTCATATGAAGTTTGGGTTTATTGTTTTAGCTATATTATTCAACTGTTGGATTGCTTTTGCCGGGAGAGAAAATCCATTATTTTTAGAATATCCTATAACACATGAGTTTACGTTAAAATCGGGAGAAAAAGTCCCGATGCCGTTTCAAATCTATGATGGCGAAGCGGCAATGTTTATGGGTACGGCAAGCCTGAGCGCGCTGAAACCAATATTGGCAGCCAACAACTTGCTACCTGCTAGAGTTTCTGCTGAAAAAGGCCTAGTGGGTCTCTATATTATACACTATACAGACACTGTGATTGGTTCTTACTACGAAACGTTTTTGTCAGTTTTAGTCAATTATCAACAGCCCACCAGGAACGACATTTTTAAGAATTATTTAGATATTGTAAAAGTATTTATGCCGGAGCTCAATAGTGATGAAGTTGAGAAGGGAAATCTCGGGTTTTTTGCATGGAAGTTGTGGGTGGATTCTGATTTGGCTATGCGCACAGGTCATGAAATTTGGGGCTACAATAAAACTATGGCAATAGTGGATATGAAGACAAATTCTATGGGGACTACATTTAGTCTAACAGATGAGGCTGGATCGATTTTCTCAGCTTCGGTAAAATCCGTGTTAATTCCTTTAATGTATTCGTTCCCAATGAAAATGGATTTTCTATCAACGACGCCTGTTGAGATAAAGCAGACCACTGGTCGTGCCATTATTCGCGCGGATGCATCCATCAGATCATTGTTCGAAAGCGACGTTATAAATTTTAACCCCGGCCATAAATGGGGGAAGGCCCTTTTGGATATACAATTCGAGCCGTCAGTTTGGATTCAAACCCAAAACCCAAGCTCGGTCATATTTGATCCATTGTTAAACTGAAAAACTGTTTATTGCTGGGTTTTCTTTGGCGATGGCTCAGCTAAC
>JBGSSQ010000119.1:0-2887 GCA_041736975.1 Gammaproteobacteria bacterium | reverse complement strand
TCATCGCCTAGACGTCTACGTCGATCAGCATGGTAGTCTTGGTAGTTCCCTTCTATAAAGACCGTCTCACTGTCCCCTTCGAAAGCTAAAATGTGTGTGGCCAATCTATCCAAAAACCAGCGGTCATGCGAGATGACGATGGCGGAGCCGGGGAATGCGAGTAACGCTTCTTCTAAGGCGCGTAAAGTTTCTACGTCCAAATCATTACTAGGCTCATCGAGTAGCAGTACATTGCCACCTGTGCGTAATAATTTGGCTAAATGCACGCGGTTGCGCTCACCGCCAGAAAGATCGCCTACGCGTTTTTGTTGATCTGAGCCTTTGAAGTTAAAGCGGCCAACATAGGCGCGAGAGGGCATTTCAAATTTACCAACCTGGATAATATCTTGGCCGTCGGAAATTTCTTCCCAGACTGTTTTGTTGTCGGATAGGTGATCGCGCATTTGGTCAACATACGCTAAATTGACTGTCTCACCAATTCGTAGTGTACCACTATCCGGCGTTTCTTTGCCGGTTAGCATGCGCAGTAAGGTGGATTTACCTGCGCCATTGGGTCCTATAACGCCTAAGATAGCCCCAGGTGGGAGTCTAAAGCTTAAATTTTCGAATAATAAACGGTCGTTAAAGGTCTTGCTTAGTTGGTTAGCTTCAATCACCAGATCGCCCAAGCGTGGGCCTGGAGCAATATAAATTTCATTGGTTTCATTACGTGTTTGAAATTCTTTGGAGCATAATTCTTCGAAGCGATCCAATCGGGCTTTGCTTTTTGCGTGACGTCCTTTGGGGTTGTTACGCACCCATTCAAGTTCAGCTTTTACAGCACGTTCATGTGCGGCATTTTGTTTGCCTTCCATAATCAGGCGTTGTTCTTTTTGTTCTAACCAACTTGAGTAGTTGCCTTCATAAGGTATGCCTTCGCCTCGATCAAGCTCAAGAATCCAGGCGGCAGCATTATCTAAAAAGTAGCGATCATGAGTGATGGCTACCACGGTGCCGGCGAAATCTTGTAAATAGCGTTCTAGCCAACCAACACTCTCGGCATCCAAGTGGTTAGTCGGCTCATCAAGTAATAGCATGTCAGGATTGGAGAGCACTAATCGACAGAGAGCAACGCGACGTCGCTCACCCCCTGATAATTGAGTAACATCAGCATCCCAGGCCGGTAAACGTAGAGCATCTGCTGCGCGTTCTAATTTATAGTTAAGGTCCCAAGCACCGACGGTCTCAATTTTAGTTTGTAAATCGCCCTGTTTTTCGATGAGTTTGTTCATCTCGTCATCGCTCATGGGCTCAGCGAAACGCATACTGATCGCGTCATATTGATCGAGTAGGGCTTTGGTTTCAGCAATGCCTTCTTCGACGTTGCCACGCACATCTTTGGTTGGATCCAGATGAGGTTCCTGGGGGAGATAACCTATTTTGATATTGGACTGAGGTTTAGCTTCGCCAATAAATTCTTGGTCAAGCCCAGCCATAATGCGTAATAAAGTCGATTTTCCAGACCCGTTGAGTCCTAGTACGCCGATTTTGGCGCCGGGGTAAAAGCTCAAGGAAATATCCTTCAAAATATAACGATTCGGCGGAACGACTTTACTTAAGCGTTGCATTGTAAAAATGTACTGTGCCATGTTTTCACTCGCGGTTAGGGGTTTACTATGTGGTTCATAATAACACAGTTTTACCTCTGTTAAAATGAAGGATCAAATTAAGCTCTTTAGTTTTATGGCGTGTCTCTTTAACCGGGGTGTTTTTTTAGTGACACCATTTGTTGCGGTGAAAGTTTGCAGTGATAGCCTCTACTGGTCACTATAACACAACATGTAGTTGCCGTTATCTTGCTAATTGTCTACATATAGTGTCCAAAAATCATGCTCGCTAAGCGAATATTGTTGTGTTAGGCTTTGGGCCTATTCGAACGGATTTTGAAGTGCTCAATGGACGAGGCTCATGAAAACTATTGCCAATTTTAAAGAATTGCTTGCGAGTGCAAATAATGATTTGCTCGAATTGTTATTGCGTGCAGTAAGCGATGAAAAATTAAGATCAGAATGTTTAAACGACCATTACAGTGGTGGCTGGAGATTGACATGGTTAGACGAAAGTAAAAAATCTGAATTTCATCCTATAATTCCAGAGGATTCTCTGTGTGCATTTTTTTCTTGTGCTCTCGCCGTGCTCAAAAATAGAGGACATAAATATGGTGTGCTAAAATATTTAGAACTTCTAGCAGCACCACCCTATGACAATTTTCATGCATCAACCACCATTACGTCTCACTACATTAGAATGTTAAGAAATGAAAAAGAGAACGCTAATAACTCATTTGAAGATCTTATTACTAAGGCTTATCAGTGTGGGAAAAGGCCCTCACGATATCATCACGATACGCCAAGTTATTTATTATCTGCGCACGTCAGTTTTTGCATAGCACAGTGTATTGAAAAACAAAATAGAGATCGTGCAAATGTATTTTATGAGGACTGTTATAGGGATTTATTAATTGCACAACAACTAGAGACTTTCTGCGCGGATAAAATCGAAAGTGCCTATCTTGGAAAAGGAATAGCGGCAAGTAATCAGTGGGGGTGTCGTTCCATCGTTGAGTTAATATCTGGAGTAGTTGTTTACTTACCTGACTCACATTTTTTTCATTGTAAAAAGCGTGCTGAAACAGCAGCCAACAAGATGGCAGAGGAAATTATAGACCTTCATTATACGCCTGGTGAAACCGAAGAAAAAATGGCGACTATCCAGTTCTTCTAGCCTTAATTCAATGACACGATTGATACATGATTTAAATACTCTTCGTCCATTATGCTGGTCAAATTTCGTGGCTCTCTGGGAACTCTAGGTGAAAGATCAGCGCCTTGTAGCGTGTTTGCTATCT
>JBGSSQ010000092.1:0-3041 GCA_041736975.1 Gammaproteobacteria bacterium | reverse complement strand
AGTCATTGCTCTTCTATCAATATCTCTCTAAAACTACATCTTAAAAGGATTTTGTGCATCCTCAATCATCAAGCAATTACTATTGATCTGGTCACGAATTGCTCCCTGCATAAAGGGTGAAATTTCTGTGCCACTCACATTCACTACAGCGACATTAGGATTTTTTTTAAGTAATGATATAATGTGACACGCTGAGTCATCGGTTAGCTTATGATTACCAGAAAAATCAAGCCTAGCAATGTTTAGATGATTTTCTACAGCGTTGCAAATGATCAAAATACTGTCGTTTGTCAGCCCATTATCACTCATATCTAAAAATTCTAAAGATAAATTCTCTCTAAAAGCATTGGCCATAGTACCTACACTGGTTAATGTTAGGCCACAGTCCTTGATAATAAGTTGCTCCAAAGCCGTATGCTGCTTAATTAGCTTAGCAAAATAGAGCCCACAACAATCATCTGCGAATAGCTCTTTATTACCCGCCATATTCAGTATTTGAAGATTTTCACACTTCAATAGCATTTCACACAACTTCTCTGCGCCTACAGCCGTTATTCGATTGTTCATCAACAATACTTCATTGAGATTAGGCATTATCTTTAAGAGATCTAGCACAATGCCTATACTATCATCTGTGGTGGTCTTCCCTAAAGGATACTCCTGAGAGCGCGGAACGCCTTGAAGATCTAAAGTGGTTTGAGCCTGCATTTTGACCTCTTGCATTGCTTCACGATCCACTGGCACTGGCGCGAGCTGTGTTCGTTTTCTTGATCCCATAATAGGGGGCGATTTTCTTGGGCTCAAAGACAAATTCGCGCTCTCATCTGTGTCAGCGCTTACAAGTGGCAAGGCTGTAAACGTGGTTGCTCTATTTTTCAAGTTTCGATGTGATCCAAATGGCAGTGTTTCTCTTGGTGAGGTTGGCGTTGATGTTCCTGATGCAATCTCCCTTGGTGACGTCAGCGTCACGGTTGCACACCGTCTGTCTCGAGGTGAAAGTTGAGCTAAAGATAATAAAGATTGCCCTCTTGGTGAAGGCGCCCCAAAAGTACCCCGCCTTTCTTCACGTGGTGGTGACTGACCTTGTATTGGCACGTGTGTTTCTCGTGGTGAGCCAGAACCAACCGTAACACGCCTTTCACCGCGGGGGGAAAATAGGGGGATAGGTGCAGACGATGCAGAAATTGATGATGGTCCGCGCGGTATTGGTCTTATTGCATTTCTAGGCGAGCTCCCCAAAATCTGTGGCGTAGGCTCTCGCTTTAAAAAATGCTCAATATGATTACTGAGCAAAACAGCTGTTTGAGCAAAAAATACCGTTTTATCTTTGGCTTTTTGAATACGCTCTTCTATAGAAATTTCTTTGGCCTTCATCTGCACATAGGCGGCTTGAATATTACAATCCTTCAATGCTTCTTCAAGTTGGTTGTTAATTGAGGGGAGTTTATTATAATTTTGAAGCCACTGCTCACCTAAAGTGCTCACTTTACTTTTCTTTTTCGAGGTATCATTAAGCTCCTGCTTGCTAGTGTGGGTTTTTATTTGACCATGGCAAGTACTAAGAGCATTACACAGATTTTTAAGCGTAACCATTAACTGATTGATCTGTTGATTACTTTCACCGTACACCAAAAGATCTCCACCCACACCAGCTAAATCATAAGCCTCATCGCAAGCCACAAAAGCTCTTGCCAATTCTACCAGTAAGGCATGCATTTCAACAAAGGCTTCCAGAAGCACAGAAT
The DNA here is from genome assembly GCA_041736975.1 of Gammaproteobacteria bacterium. Taxonomy (GTDB): domain Bacteria; phylum Pseudomonadota; class Gammaproteobacteria; order JAIEPX01; family JAIEPX01; genus JAIEPX01. Next base: position 1,296 of record JBGSSQ010000092.1, on the reverse strand, counting down.
TTTCCCTGAATGGCTCATAAATCCCTGTTTTTTTTGCATCTTTTCGTTGTTTACTTTTGCCCAAATGGCCCACTATTGTTGTGCAATTTCTAACTTCTTCAAGAAGCTCAGCTGGGATGCTTATTTTATTTTCTGAATTAGCAAAGGGATTGGTCATCCCAGCACAAGACCTTCCTTGAGCAAAAATGGTACAGTATTCAGGTGTATCAATAAGACACTGCAGTAATTGACCACTTTTTGTTTGCGCGATTTCCGGCGGGAAACTGGTAATATTCGCCGTAGGCGTTTTTTTTGTTTTTCTTAAGACATAATATAGAAACTGAAAGCCATAGTTTAAGATATTTTTGCCATGTAACCTTAAGCTCTGTAGATGATTACGGGCATGATAATTGGCAATCTCTCTGTTGATAATAGGGCTAACAGTATGCTCCAGCATGGTTCTCAATGAGACCAACACATTCAGCATTGTTTTTTCTGCTCCGGTTTCAGGGGGAAATATCGTGGTGGTTTCTATTTTAACCAAGTATGAAACCCTCGCTTTCACCATAGTCAAGGTTTCTTCATTACACGATGCCCCAGATAAGTCACGCGTCAACCACGTAAGGAACTCAAAACAAAAAAGATTATAGGGGTCGTTCGAATTACCGTCTTTGAACCATCGTCTATTTGATCGATAGTCAACGTACGCACATATATCGCCAACCAAAGTATCCGCCTCGGTTGAAAGCAATCCATCCTTCAAGCGTGGGATCCAGAAAGATTTTAAGCTATCTTCAGTCGCCACTTCTTGGTATGGCATTTTATTTTCACCCATTCTTAACTCAATAGGCACTTCCTTGCCAGCACGGCTTTCAATAAAACAGCGCTGTATTATTCTCATGGCATTTTCTTCATCAACAGTATATTGCTTATCCTTTCCAATATGCCTCTTCATTTTAGAAAATATACCGGCTTGTTCTTTCTTCATCTATTCCACCTCACTAAGTAATAAATCAAAAGGTCTTTTTGTTTGCCAACACGTGCATTTTTTCAATAACTAATTTACTGATTTCAGCATTCATCTCCTCTGAGAAATTATTTTCATTGCCGACGAATATTAGCTGAGGATGTCTATTCATTAGATCCACCACCAACATCCCAGATTCATCTGTTAGCTCGGCAGCATTCATAATCAAGTGGCAGATCTTGTGAGATTGCTGTAAAGCCTCAAGAATGGCACACGCTCCTGCATCTCCTATAAGATTTTCGCTCAAGTCAACGACCTCAACCTGATTATTCTGCGCAAAACCCCTGGCA
>JBGSSQ010000073.1:0-12089 GCA_041736975.1 Gammaproteobacteria bacterium | reverse complement strand
CAAGTTGGTGTTATTAATAAAAGATTTCAGTTTTTGGAGTGACACGTCAGGTACCCCTCCAACCTGCTGCAAATGTTGATGTAGATAATGACACGAATTACTTAATAGCAGGCATTAATGGCTTATAATTGCTAACAAAGTTAATCTTTTCAGATTGGTTTGACGGAGTCCACTTGCACATATTGAGTAGACCTACCAGTTTTGCTATGATCACCTTGGCTTGACCGCCCACGTGTTGCACCAAAAGTGCATGTATAAACAAAATCTATAGAGAGGATAGCCATGAAAATGACTCAATTATTAACCACTGCCACACTCCTCATTACTATGACGCTCACAGGATGTATGACGGTTAATCCCCATACCGGCGAGCAGCGGGTAACAAACACTGGCATGGGTATAGGCGTAGGAGCCGCCAGTGGCGCTTTAATAGGCTCAGCCTTAGGCAATACACAAGGTGCGCTCATTGGCGCCGGCATTGGTGCTTTGGCGGGTGGTGCTATTGGTAATGATATGGATCGCCAAGAAGCCCTTTTGCGTAAACGCTTGCATCGCTCAGGTGTAAGAGTTGTTCGTGTAGGCAACGATATCCGCTTGATTATGCCAAGTGATATTACCTTCGCTAACAATAGCGCCCAAATAGATCCACACTTTTATCGTACCCTTAACTCTGTGGCCGCGGTGATGCGCGATTTCCGTAACACCACCATCAAAGTGGCTGGCTATACCTCCAGCACAGGTACAGATACGCACAATCAGATCCTATCCGAAGAGCGCGCACTGCATGTAGCGGATTACCTGGTGGCACAAAGCATTAACCCTAATAGAGTAACCCCTGTGGGCTATGGTAAACGCTACGCTATCGCGAGCAATACCACAGCAGAAGGACAAGCTCAAAATCGTCGTGTGGAAGTCACCCTGCACGCGATCTAATCCATAGTCACAAACCGGCAAGGCACCATCAACCTTGCTGGTTTTCTAATCCATTGCAAATTAAACGAGAAGAACAATGCAAGAAATGCAAAACCCAGCCACTAATTTCACTATAGACATTAGCATGACCAAAGCGCAAATTAGTACAAAAATAGAGACTGCCGCAGCACATGTTAACCAACAAAACTATAGCGTACTGAAACAACGAGTGCTAAATGACTGCTTCCATTATGCTCGAGCAAACTTAGCCTCAGTGTTTGCAAAAGACCCCTCTCGCTATGCCATTTACTCCAACATAGTCAATTTCGCAGGAACATTAGATGATCTGCATTTTTTTGCTTTTGTAGAGCAAGAATTTAAATCGCTGGCTCCTAATACTCATAGCCGTAATTTCAGAGATGTAATCCTACCGTATACCTCTAGAAATCTAAACATAATGCTAGCCCCTTCTATTCTTAAATCACAAAAAGCATTTCTAGGCCTGGCTGCCGGAGGCATGATGCTATTCGCCACTAGAGCAGATATGCGAGGCTCTATGCTGGTAATGGTTGGCATACTAGGATATTTGGGCGCAGAAAACCTGATTAGGGCACGTCTTGACCGATCTTTAACTTTAAAGCTTCATCAACATATAGCCCAAGGCGTAGATACTACCGTTCAAATTACTGATGGTTTTCAAGATGAATTCGCTATTTTTGAACGTCAGGCATCATCGATGTTATCCCATGGCGTGAGCTTTTTTAGTCGTACCGGCGGACAATTGCGCTGGCTTACTCAATTCAGCTTTGGACGACGAAATCAGCCACTGCCTTCAGCGCCACCACAACAACGGGATCAGCAGAGTGACAACGCCCCCAGAGTAGAAATTCTTAAATAGAAGGATAAACGGTCATTGGCAGCAGTAAAGTCAGGCATACATCGATATGAAGATTTAATCACAATCTTCAAAAATTGCTTTTATGCAGAATATAATACGCTGTTAATTAAAGGGACAGACGAACCTCTTTACCTCCCTGCCAATGATCAACAACCACACAATGCCATTTACTTTGCGCACGGTTTTTTTTCAAGCGCCCTGCATGAAACAGCACACTGGTTAATTGCCGGTGTTGAACGGCGAAAACAAATTGATTATGGTTATTGGTACGCCCCAGATGGCCGCACAGCAGAACAACAAGAACTGTTTCAACGTGTAGAAGTAAAACCGCAAGCATTGGAATGGATGTTGTCTTCGGCAGCAAACCATCCTTTTAATATCAGTATAGACAACCTCAATGGCTCAGAATCAGATAGCGAAGGATTTAAACATGCCATCAGGGAGCAAGTTAGACACTACTGCGAACATGGATTACCGAAAAGAGCCAAACGTTTTCACGCTGCACTCTGTGATTTCTACGCAACGCCGCACGAATTGTGGGGGCAGGTCCAACATTACGTTTAGTTAATTACTCAATTACTTCAGACTTGACCCCAAAACTCATTCAAACACCATACCTGACAATATCATCTCATGAATAACTCCATAATATCTTGTACTAATCTTGTGAGAGCATGGAATTACTCTAAAATCGTACAGTGCTTCTCCAAACTCAACACTAAGCTGTTTGGTCGAATAGCACTCATTTAACAAACGAAATAATCTCAAAATACTTCGATTTTTTTGTTGCAGCTGCTTGACTTCTTCAATTACTTCTTTGTATTTTTTGCCAGGATGATCCATCTCAAGATATTCCTGAATAATACGGGTAGAATCCTGCATAGACAACATCAAATTTCTAAGCTTATTGTAAATACCAGCAATGTTTTAAAATTATCGAAGCGCACATCAAGTCCATTAAACGACTTGCCCTGCCGCCCACCCAGATGACCAGGCCCATTGAAAATTAAATCCACCTAGCCAGCCCGTGACATCTACCACCTCACCGATAAAATAGAGGTTAGGTACAGAAAGGACTTCCATTGTTTTTGACGATAACGCACCACAATCTACACCACCTAATGTTACTTCAGCCGTTCGGTAACCCTCGGTGGCATTAGGGACTATACGCCAAGATGCGAAAGTTTCTGCAATGTCTTTTAGCTCAGCACGCCTCATCTCATGCATATGCTTTTGCACGTATTGATGAGATAAAAATGTTTCGACTACATTTTTAGGTAATTGTGCAGTCAAAATTGTTTTCACGGTTTTTCGTGGTTCCGAATTTTGCCGTTCTATTAAATGAGTCAATAGATCCATATTGGGAAGTAAATTTATATTAAGAGATTCACCGGGGTTCCAATAGGATGAAATCTGTAAAATAGCCGGGCCACTCAATCCCCGGTGTGTAAACAAAATATTGTCATGAAAACTCTGTCGCTGACTATTCACTACACATTGCACAGCAATGCCTGTCAGATCTATCAAACGTTCCTTGTCAGTAGTGTGCAACGTTAATGGGACAAGGCCGGCTCGTGTGGGCCACACCGACAAACCAAATTGCGAAGCAATTTGATACCCAAATGGTGATGCACCCATTGTCGGAATAGACAGCCCTCCCGTAGCAATAACAAGAGAATGACAGCGAATAGCACCATAGCTGGTCTGTAATTTGAACTCATTTGATCCGACTGATGCAATTGATGCTATTTTTGTTAGCATACGAATAGTCACATTATATTTTTGGCTCTCACTCAACAAAAGCTGAACAATATCTTTAGCACTATTATCACAAAATAATTGCCCAGGCGTTTTCTCGTGATAAGCAACGCGGTATCGCTCAACTAATTCAACAAAATTCCAAGGCGTGTATCGACTCAGGGCAGATTTGCAAAAATGTGGGTTATGTGAAATAAAATGCTCCGGCCTCGTGTGTGTATGCGTGAAATTACACCGGCCACCACCCGACATTAATATTTTCTTACCGGGCTTATTCGCATGATCTAAGACGATTACCCTACGGCCGCGCTTACCCGCTTCGATAGCACACATCAAACCGGCGGCACCCGCACCGATTACAATCACATCTGCTTTTTCTATCATGAGATATTTTCCGCTGTACACCCTATGGTTTCAGCTTTTTTATAACATCATACCTTTTAAAGTGCAACTGCCTTATCGATTTCTTACCAGAAAATAATAGCCTTAATCACAGCTGATTAGCTTTTGGGTCCACTTTGATTTTTCTTATCCTCGTCAATAAAATTGATTATTTTGTTATTTTCAGGCCATGCTGACGCAAGCTCTATTAAGTAAAATGGTCTATCAGTCACAGAAGCAATCCGCGCACCCACTTAATTCATGAGATCGAGGCATTTGGTCAGTTACAAATCCAAATTGGTTTCATTGCTTAAGGAGTATTGCGATATTGAACGCAGCAAAGGTTTACGCCTTGCTGCTTGACACAATAGCCAAGTGAAATACCTTTAAAAAATAATAATATTAACTGATATACGCACAAGGCAGGTGTTGCTGTCAGCATTTATTTGCTGTTGAAAAATACTGAAAGGTCTACATTCGATTAATTATTACTTTAGGTCAAAGTATATCAGTATTTTTCAATCATACGTGATTTGCAATTTATTAGATATAACCTATGATTATAATAATGGCACATGATGGGCTAAGTTAGTAATAAGGCACTGCGGTGGCCAAGCTAGGATCATGTGGCCAATATTAGGTCGAGCCTAGATCTTCGACGGCTTTAAGGCCGGAGATGTCGCGACTCTCAAGGGTCAATGTGGCGATATTAGGTTTTGAGCCGTAATAGCTGACGGATTTAGAACCTGTGGAGTCCTGACCCATAATTAAGAAAGGGGATTATTATGTTTAAAATTAACCAATCAAGCTTACTGACGACAACTTCACTGGTCTTAGCTGTAGAGGTTATGCTGTTTTCAGGTACGGCAATTGCGCATGGTCGCGATCACAATGCCTGTCGTATTGTGGTGTCGTCATCGAGTCAACTCAATGACTCTATTACCAATCAAGCATGTGAAAACAAAGTTATTATACTTTTACCAGGTGTTTATAAACCAACAGCGGCGGTAGATGCGGCTGATGTAGAGCCTAGGAATAAGACGTTTGCCATTAAGTATAATATGAAATTAATGGGTTTTGGGCATTTTACAAAACTTAGTGGAGAAAGAGGCAATCCTAGTCTAGCCGAAGACAATATTCGCCATGTTGTGACAATCAATAACCTTTCTAACGTCACTTTATCTCTGATGACGATTCAGGGTGGGTACGAAGAACGTTACAACCCTCCTGCAAATCACGAAATTCAAGGCGCAGGTGTGATCGCACAGTTTTCAAAATTGACATTGAACCGTGTGGTCGTGCTCGACAATTACTGCCGTGGAGGGGCTGTGGCCGGGCAAGGGACAGATTTAGTTGTGAAAAAATCGATATTTAAAAATAATGTGGGGTTTTTACAGGGTGGTGCGATTAGCGTTGGTGATAATGATGGGCTCAATTCTGGCGAAGGTTCACTCTTAGTTTCTGATTCCGTTTTTGTAGACAATACATCCGGTTCTTTAGGTGGGGCCATTGAAGCTTATCGCCTAGATTCCACGATCCGTGATTCTTATTTCAGTGGAAATACAGCGGTATATCTTGGTGGAGCCATAAGTCTTTTTGCCGGTGGCTATCAAGAGTTACATAACACGATTGAAGGAAATATTTTTAAAAATAATTCTGCTGTACTTGGGGGGGCTATAGGTCTCGCTAATCAGGCTACAACAACTATTAACCGTAATGAGTTTATTAACAACACTGCAACAGGTGAATTTGGTACACATGCCGGCGGTGCTATCGTTATGTTTGGATCTTATGTCGAGCAGATGGATGGTAATTACTTTGATAGCAATAGTAGCATCCTACCTGAGGCTGCCCAGCATATACAATGCTTATCATCAGCAGTTATTGCAGACGATATCACTGACAATGTATTTATAAATCCTGGTATCTCACCATATGGAGTACTTTGCAGTTTTTAATGTGTTTTTAAGAGTTCAGCAATTATCGAGGTGACAGGCACCTACAGTGAGGTAGGTGTCTTTCCTTTTGCGCGGATACTGCACCACTTAAACTTGTAGCGATGAATACAGCGACTCGATAAAATTAAATGAACTGAGGAAAAGCCTACAGGCCAAATCGCAAAAAATGAGCTATAATATAATTAGAAGCAGTACAATATTATGAAGGGGGTATGTATGTCACTTTTAGATAATTACTTGGAATCGCTTTTAGAAACCAGAGAAAAACACAATCGAGCCGAAGGACTCTATAAAGAAGGCAAGCAGCTGGTCCGTAGTTCGCCTACTCAAGCTGTTATTAAGCTATATGAAGCCGGAGAGTTAGGGCATAAAAAGGCCAGAAAGCTTTTTTTCGGTACTACATTATCTTCATTCCCCAAGATCACAACAAAGCTTGGTAAATCCATACCTCAGGATTTGACAGCTGAAGAGATGTTTCAGCTTGGCTTACAAGCTGTGTCCGGAATTGGCATGAGGAAAAATAAAAAATTGGCTTATGCATGTTTTTTGAAAGCTTCAGTTAAAGGCTATACACCTGCTCATGTGCACTATGCTGATATGGTGTATAACACTGCGAAAGTAAAAGATCAGTCAGTTTGCGGGGCAGTACGAAAACAGCTTTCTTTAGCTGCAGAAGAAGATAATACTGAAGCGTTGCAGAGGCTAGGGTATATATCTTACTACGGCTATGGTGGTGTAGCTCCTGATAAGGATGAAGCGTTAGAGTACTTTAGGCGTGCGGCTGAGGCAGGTGATCAACAAGGGCAGCTGTGGATGTACAAACTCAAAGTTAACAGCCCTATAAAAACAGATAAACGCGATGCAATTAAATGGCTTCGCCTTGCTGCCATTCATGGTGGAGAGGCAAAAAGCGAGTTGGAATATTTATATTCATGTGATAAAATTCCACAGGAAACTGATAAAAGTAGAAATGCCTCAATATACCGCTTCGATCTTATCATGGGAATCCCAAACGCGCTTTTTATTCTCGGAGAACGTGCCCACGAAAACAGTTTAGAGAAAGATTTTATCCTTAACTACCATTATGTCATGAGTCTACATACACACGAATCATCTTGGGATAAACAAGATAAAAATACACTGTCGCATAAGTTATATGCATTAATAAATCAGGATATCGGAGGATTTTTCAGTGCCTTAATCGATGATTTTGAAGCCAGAAAATATATTTCCAAAGAGGTATTCAATTCGTTTATAGTCAAGCTATACCCTTTCAGAAACGACTTGTCAGATGATCAACGTAATGAACTGTATTTTAGACTAGCTGATGCAGGATACACAGAACTATCAATAACAATAAAAGATAAACGTCAACGTTATGGCGAAGTCGAGCACATTATGAAATTATTTCAAGAGATCCCTGAGGGACATGCGCGTTATGAAGAGTCACAATTACCACTGGAGCACTGTCGTTACTTGTTAGAGGGCGCCTCAGAATGGGAGCGTGGTATCGCTTTGGAAAGTGACCGCAGAAAGAACGTTCAAAAATTTACTGGCCTTGAAAGCCTGCATAGTGCACACGAATATTCGCAGATGAATGTAGGCAATCTTCAGGCTCGTATTAAGCTAGAAAAAATACTGGCAAGGGCTAAAACAATTGCAGAGAATCTTCCTGTAAAGAATAAAAAAAGTGGAGCCTCTGCGCATATCCTTAAAGAAATCGATCGTGTGTATGAAAGGTGGCTAAATGAGGATATCACACTTGAAGAAATTCTCCTTGAAGTATTAGCACCAGAATCAGTGTTATCAAATGCCAACCTGGATTTGCTCAGTGAAATAACGAATACACTCAATAAAGCATCTAAGATTACAGACTATCTCAGTAGAAAATTTATAGAAAATGAAAAAGGAAAAGCCGCTGAAATTGAATTGGTCAATCAGAATATTAAGAAAGCGTTAGAAGACAAGGATGTTGATTTTAATATGATTAATGCTAGTTATCTAGAGGCAAAAGGAGAGACAAGTGTATTATCTGATGAAAACATGCAATTACAACTTAAGGTTTTAGCAACACTGCAAAAAGCTGAAGAGATTGCGCAAAGACTCAATAGAAAAACGGTCTGGAATGGTCGAGAAAAAGCCAATAATATCAACTGCGCATTGAACCCGCTAAGAAGCGCGCTTAAAAAAGATAATGTTTCTACAGAAGATCTCAATACACTCTATTCGAGCGCCACTAAAGAGCTTAGAAAAGCCCTTGATTGGCACCGTTATCAGTACCCACGATGGCTATTTTCAGTTCACACAGACACAAGGTCTACTAAAGTGATGGATAGAGCTGATCCAAACTTTACAATGCCGAAAAAAAGTGGGTAGCAGTAGCCCCTCTTATTGACGAAAATCCTTTACCACAAAAATACGATAACCAGCCACTGAAAGGTGATTGGAGGAACCACCGAGATAGCGGCATAGAACTTGACTGGTTGTTGATCTATAAAATCGATGGCTATGATTTGTATTTTGTACGTACTGAAACCCACTCAGACATTTTTGGAAGTTAATTTAGCCAACATTATTCAGTGTGTTGTCGGCCTAAAGCAGAGTGAGCGATCACAAAGAGGCTTGCAAAATTGCTCTCTGATTGCCTATGAGTAAATATTCCATCTCCAGTTGTTCAGAAAATTTTTGAACAAACTCAAGTGCCCGACGAGATTTAGTGAAACTGGTAGCCACTTCGGTGCTATGTAAGCAATTGCGAAATTCACGACAAGATCCCTGGATTCGGTCTAGCTTAGGCAATAATTTTATTAAACAAACTTCATCCATTGATATTAAATTTTCATCAGAGAAGCCATTATGGCAACTCAAGGTTGCTCTTAGTTGAGGTGATCTAGGGCGTAAATCATCTTCTCGCCAAGAAGCAATGTGCCATTGAGCCAATATTTTAAGTCGTTGATGCATGGCTCTAACAAATAGCTGCTCACTATACTGAGGGGGGCAATGTTGACTAAAAAAATCCCAATTGCCTAACAGCCCTGCAAACACTACTTGGGCATCGATAGGCGCCTGATTGAGTTGTTGATTGCCAACTACAAGAGCAATTTGCCAAAGTTGCCATGTCATTTCACAGAACGCTGGGTGCATTTTTTTGTGAGAAAATAAAATGGCTTAGGGTGATAATTCGCAACTGGCAGTAGGTTTAATGTGCCGAGTGAAAACCCTCGATTTGATAGTTTCTCATTCCAAATTCGCAGATCATTGCCAATAAAATAAAAAGCATTACACGTTTTACTAACGGCAAGTAATGATGCCTCATCTAGATAGCGGAAAATACTTCGCGTGATGTCAACACTGACTGTATTGAATAGCGGGGGTAAGGGTTTTTTCTGCATGATCTCTCCCATTGCGATATGAGTGCTATGTTAACATAACTGATCCTGTAGATCACAAGAATATTATGGGTAAACGGCATTGTGGCATCGGCTGAGCTTTTGCCGCCTCATTATAGATAATTTTTTCTGGGTTGCCGCGCTGCGCTCGCAATGACGGGGAGGGGATCTAGAGACGCTTCCTGTTGAGCAGCATGGGCACCACTCCTACAACAATACCACCAATGCCAATCATTACCGTGATAAAATCGAAGGTAGGGATACTATAACAGGCTATAAACACCAGGAATGTTGAGCTGAGGGCCGGCCATAGTAACAGCATAATAAAAGGACCTACCCCTTTATAAGCTTGGGCCCTAAAATGCCAAGCACAGGCGTAGCCCGCTAAACCATAATAAAAGGCCACCTGAAAGCCGATAGCATTTACAGAATCTTTGATGATCAAGTTGATGCTAGGGAAATTGGATGATAAAAACAGCAGCACTAGACCGATGCCCACGATCACGCTGGTAGCCACCCAAGGCGTACGCCAACTGCGGTGTAAAATCGCATAACGAGGCTGCAGTGCCCCATCGCGCGCTTTGGCATACATGGTACGCGTAAATTGAAGTATAGAGGTTTCCAAAGTGCCTATTGAGCTCAGCATGACTGCCAGCACAGCCATATAACTCCAAGGCTGAGGAAAGAGTTTATTGGCTACAGCAAAGAGGATATTGGTGCTGGATTCATGTACTTCGGTATCACTCATCACTAACAACACAGCAACAATAAAACCAATAAACAACCCGGTGGTAATTATCATCGCCGCCACTGCTCCACGTCCAGGCGCGTGACTTGCATTGCGGGTTTCTTCATTGAGATTCACCGTAACATCCCAGCCCCAAAAGAAAAACATGGCTATCAGCGCACCCGAAGCAAACAGCGTAGGGGTAAATTCAGTGGGAGAAAACCAATGCCAAGAAAAGCTGTGGGCGCCATTATGGCCATATTGAATAATGGCAGCGACTATTACCGCCACCAGAACACCCACCTCAATAATCGTCATAATCACCTGAGTATAGCTAGTGGGCTTGATCCCTTTGACGATAACACCACTCACAACCAACAGCCAACCCGCGGCCACAAAGGTCACTACCGAGGGGTTGTTGGCATATTTCGGTGCAATTAACAGCAAGGTGGCGGTGGCTGCCGGAATGGTACCTGAGACCATAAATACCGCGGTAGCAACCAACAAGGCCCAGCCCGCTAAAAAACCCAAAGAGGGATGAAAGACCTGCCCCACCCAGGCATAAGAAGCACCGGCATTGGTGATGACTCGATTCAGGTATAAAAAGGCTAAGGTAATTCCAAACATAATGATCGAGCAAAACAATAAGCTGCCGGCGGCAGACACGCCCACTGCAGCGATCAGTGTTGCCGTAGTAGCCGCAACGCTAAAAGCTGGCGCAGTTCCTGAAACACCCATTACCACAGACTCAACAACCCCTAGGGCATCTTTATGTAATTCTACTTTTAGCAAATCGGCTTGAGCTTTCACAGTCTTCCCCTCCACAGTATCGCCCCTTGGATCGGTCCGCTGGGGTCAAGGCGGCGTATATTACATGCATTCCTACCCTATAGTCTATTAAAGTTTTATCTAAAAGTTAGACATTATCGAGGGCTAAATCCACTGGTACTTTGCTCCCTATTCCAGGAACTTCTTTAACCAACTTAGGCACCAAAAATCCGGGCAATTGCTGTGATATGTCCCAGAGTATTTCTCGTGCGTGGTTCATGTCCACATCGTAGTGAGCACTGCCGGATACTTTGTCCAGCACATGTAAATAATAAGGTAAACAGCCGCTCTCAAAGAGCTTTTCGCTGAGCTGAACCAGCGTGTGGGGATCATCATTGATACCCTTAAGTAATACCGCCTGATTCAATACTGTGATACCTGCACTTTTTAAATTTTTAAGAGATTGACTCACTTTATCATCGATCTCCTTGGGATGATTAGCATGCACGACTACAATCACTGGAAGGCCAGGGCTCACTAAGGTACTGATCAGTTCTGCGGTCACCCGCTGCGGAATGACAATCGGTAACCTGGTATGAATGCGCCAGCGCTTTATTTGCGGTAAGGCCAAAAATGGCTGGCTTATTTTTGCCAATAGACTGTCTTTGGCCACCAGGGGGTCACCGCCGCTGAAAATAATTTCGTTAATACTAGGATCTGCAGCAACGTAATCCACTATCTTTAGCCATCCTGCCTGCCCAGGATTGTTATCCTGGTAAGGAAAGTGACGCCTAAAACAATAGCGACAATGGATAGCGCAGGCACCGGTGATGGTCAGCAAGATGCGCCCTCGGTACTTGTGAATTAATCCTGGCAGCGTGTTGGGCTGCTGCTCTTGTAAAGGGTCTTTGCTATATCCTGGCATAGCCAGCAATTCTTGCTGGGTAGGTAACACTTGTAGCAATAAGGGGTCTTGGGGGTCGCCATGCTGTATACGCGACACATATTCTCGGGGAGCACGCAGGGGGAAATCAAGGCCACCAGGAGTATGTAAACCCACTTGGTCTGGGCGCAAGCCGAGTAATTCAAGCAATTCCTGCGGGTCGGTGATCACATTAGCAAGGCTTTGCTGCCAATTTATGGCGACTTCGGGAGTGTTTGATAGTGGGCTACTCAAAGACGCAGGGCAGCTTGGCGTCGACTCAATGATTGAAGGGTGTTGATTCATGCTGAACGCTCTGTTATTTTAGCGTTTTAACTATAGTCTGTTTAAGAAGGCGAATCAACCATGGCGTTTT
>JBGSSQ010000423.1:0-2924 GCA_041736975.1 Gammaproteobacteria bacterium | reverse complement strand
CAAAGTTGACAAAAGAAACTCATTATGTGTAAGCACCACCGGATCAATATCTACAAAAAGTATAAGATCCGCATGCCGCTTTAGCTCGGGTAAAATAGAGGTAAAATAAGACTCACCGATCAAAACAGCAACACGCAATCCATCCCGTTTGGCTGGTGGTGCCTTCGCCAAATCGTGGATCACCATCGACATATTGGCATCATTAGCGAATATAAAAGGTGTATTGCTGGAATTCTGACGAATGGTTTGATGATCTGGGTCTGTGCCGTTTAGCGCGTTTAAGGCATCCTGAAAATCGTTGATTGGTTTTCTCATATTCTCTGCTCGCTTAATGTTAATTGTAGTCTATTAATGGCATCAGCATAGCAACATAGACCTGAAAAATCAATTTTTTTAACAGAAATCTCGGGGTAGCCATACATATCCTCAGGCAATCATGGCATTTACTACAGCATTACATTGATATCAACCTACCATGCTTAATGATCGCTAATCAGAGTACTTAGGCTGACAGCCAGGACAAAATACCGTGCTCCGCTGGTTTATTTTAATCAAAAATAAACCACTATGGCACACTAAGCAAGGTTCTCCAGCTCTACCGTACACTTGCAAATGCTGCTTAAAGTAACCAGGCTTACCATCAGATTTAAGAAAATCACGCAAGGTAGTGCCCCCTTGCTTTATAGCATCCCGCAACACACTTTTAATTGTAATAACTAGCTTTTTTGACTGCTCCGGCAAAAGTTTATCAGCGGGTAGCAACGGATGGATACCAGCCCTAAATAAACTTTCTGTTGCGTAAATATTGCCTACACCTACAACTACAGTACTATTCATAATGAATGACTTCATAGGCACTCGATGTTTTTTGCAGCGCTGCAATAAATACCGTGCACTGAAGGCACTGCTCAACGGCTCAGGCCCGAGCAGAGCAAGTAATTTATGCTGCAAAGGATCGCCATCAATCCACAGTATAGAACCAAACCGCCGTGGATCAGTATAACGTAGGCATTGGCCGTTTTTAAACACGATATCAACATGATCATGCTTTTTCACCAGCGCATCAGCCCTTACAATACGCAAGCATCCAGACATGCCTAAATGCACCATCATGGTGCCAACATCTGTGCTAAACAATAAATATTTGCCACGGCGCGTCACCGTAATAAACTGCTTATTCGGAAGCATTTCTATTAATTGACTGGGCACTGGCCATCGCAACTGACGCTGCCTAACAATCATTTTCTCTATAGGATGACCACTCACATGAGCAATGATGCCTCTACGTGTTGTTTCTACCTCAGCTAGTTCAGGCATTTATTTTACTCTCCAACCTTAATCTCTACCCTAAAGTTCAGTGATGCTGACATGCCCAACCCTTGATGTCAAACCTACAACTAGCCTCTAACTCCCACACAAGCCAGTCCTTTTCTATTATATAATATCCTTAGCATAACACTTGCATTAACCCAAATTTACGATATATCTTCTTCGCCCCCCTCTTAATATTTCCTTAATATAGATGAGCTAGGCTTTTACTTAGCCTGTTAAATCTTTAACACAATGCGAGGTTCTGCTAATGGGCATCGAAAAACAAGATATAGAGTCAATTATTCAAGATTATAAAGAGGCGACAGGGCGCATAACTAAGCATGTGCAACATAATGTAAGCCTGTTTAAGAAAGGGCCTATTCCCGCCAAGATTGCGCTTCATAGCTCTTTATTCTATGGTTTTTTATTCGATTTTCACCCAGCCATAAAAGCACTCGAAGCTCTGATAGTAACTTATCCTACAGGCCCCATAGACGATAAAGGCATGCTACCTATAATCAAATGCTTCATCACCCACCCCGTTAAAGAGGGGCATGCCTCTTATAGAGCCTTCTTAGACCTTCTTACCGTATTTCACCTAAAAACCAGTGGATCTCGAAAGCCTATGAAGCCTGAGAAAGTAATTAGCATGGCCAATATCATTGTCGAATACATGAAGGCTGGCGCGATAAATGAAGATAACTTATACCCTTTTATAAGATACCCAGACCCAACAGATTACCTAGAGATTGCGCAAACCATTAGACAACGCAGCGAATCACTAGAACAATATAATTCCGCAGACAGTCAGAAAAGCAATCAGGTTTTCAATTTAGTAGATTTACCTAGTGATATCATTAAAAACATTATTGGCCGTATGCTTTCTTCTCATGATAAAAAAATTAGCAGAGATTGGTAGCAAAAAATTACTTAGATTATTCAAACCGGAGATTAAAAATGCTCAAAAAGATCTTACTAAAACTTTAATGCCTGTGTTACTCGCCGACACACCCGAAGATATGAAATCGAGGCTACGGGATGTGGTAAATACATATCCAGTGCTTTCAGAGTTTTTATGCCAAAAATTTGAGCTAACGCAACTCTTACTGCATATATTGAGAGGGGAAATTGCAAACGCAGATCAACTGCTTGAAGAAGACCCAGCATTACTTTACTGCAAGGGTCGTATCATTGATACTCACGGACGGATCTTCTTAGGTTAAGGCATTTACCCGTTACAGTTAGCCCTAGCCGCACAACCTCCTTATATCTGCACAACGATGCTAACACACTTTCCTAAAAGAATAGTTGGCAGACTAGAAGTAAAAATGCAAGTGACTGAGCTAAAAATGACGCTACTCAATAGCAAGGCTGAAAATCATAATGCATTAACAAGCCTATATTACAATCATCATCAAGCAATAGAAGAGGTTGAGATGAAAGTAGCACATGAGCAAAAGACTATGGCTTACTAGGCATTATATCCATAACGCATAAACCGATGTATAATGTGCCCATGAAGGAAAACATACCAAGTAACACATTTTACCGACCAAGGACGAACTCAAAGCATGAGGCCTATGCTCTGGCACTAAAATACTGGCAAGACAATA
>JBGSSQ010000391.1:0-3577 GCA_041736975.1 Gammaproteobacteria bacterium | reverse complement strand
GTCGAAGTCACCAGTGAAGAGGTCAATAAAGCCATCGAAGACATGGCGACTGAAAGCCATATGAACTTAGATCAACTTAAAAAAGCGCTTGAGCATGATGGCATTGGATATAGCGTTTTCCGCAAACGTATTAATGATCAGATGATTGTTTCGCGTGTTCAGCAATCTGCGCTTTCTTCAAAAATCACCATTGCGGATTCTGAAGTGAATGATTATCTAAAAAGTGCGACCAATAAAAAACTAGGCTCTAGTGAATATCATTTGCTGCATATTCTGGTACCACTACCCGAATCCCCCTCACCTAAAGTGATTGCAGCTACTGAAGATCGAGCTAAAAAACTAGTAGCCACTTTAAAAGGCGGCGCTAATTTTGTTCAAGTCGCCACTAACCGTTCGAATGGAACAGAAGCCCTGGGTGGTGGTGATCTAGGTTGGCGTAAAGCGGCTGAATTGCCGACAATCTTCGAGAAAGAATTAACCAACATCAAGTTGAATAACATCGCCGGCCCAATAAAGGCACCTAATGGTTTTCATATACTGAAATTAGTGGACGTGAAAAATGATCCCACTAAACTAACGAAGGCTCAAGTGAAAGATTTAATTTATCGCCGAAAATTTAACGAACAGCTGCAAGTTTGGTTGCAGCAATTACGTGATGGCGCCTACGTGAAAGTATCACTTTAATCAATACTCAAAGCTTATAGAGGATAATGACGAGATGTCAGAACAACAGCATTATCCTCGCAAACGTTTTGGGCAACACTTTTTACATGATCGGCATGTTATAGATAAAATCGTCGCGGCCATAGACCCTCAACATGATGATCAAGTCATAGAAATTGGCCCAGGATTGGGCGCGCTAACACATGCATTGCTACCAAAACTATCGATCCTAGAAGCAATAGAAATTGATCGTGACATTATCCCCAAACTAAAATCGAGTTCTGCTGAACTGGGCAACCTCATTATTCATGAGCAGGACGCGCTGACTTTTTCACTTGCTGCTCTAGATAAAGATCAAGCATGGCGCATTGTCGGCAACCTCCCTTATAATATATCAACACCCTTAATCTTTCATTTGCTAGAGGAACTTGACTGCATTAAAGATATGCATTTTATGCTACAAAAAGAGGTGGTTGATCGTTTAGCGGCACACCCCGGTAATAAAATTTATGGTCGCTTATCAGTGATGGTACAATATCACTGCTCTGTAAAAAAATTATTCACCGTCTCCCCTGGCGCTTTCACTCCACCACCGCAAGTAGACTCTGCCATTGTTAGATTAATACCACACGCTAAACCACCATACGTGGCGAAAGATCTTGATACTCTGCGAAAAATTGTCAGCACAGCTTTTGGCCAACGCCGAAAAACCCTACGGAAATCATTAAAAACACTGCTCACCCCAGAGCATTGGTCGCAGATCAACATCGACCCGCAACTAAGACCTGAACAATTAACGGTCGCTGATTTTGTACAGATCTGCAATATTTTATGCGAGGAAAAGCGCTAATGTCTCATTACGCTATCGGTGACCTGCAAGGTTGCTACACCGCATTAGAAGCCCTACTTAACAAAATAAATTACGACACCAGTGTGGATACATTATGGTTCACGGGGGATTTAGTGAATCGTGGGCCTGATTCGCTGAGCACACTACGACTGGTAAGTCGCTTGCCTCGAGTACACAGTGTATTAGGCAACCATGATTTACATTTACTGGCGTTAGCCTTAGCAGCTCGCACCTATCCCGCTACGCATAATCTAGAGCCTATTTTAGAAGCATCAGATCGCGACACTTTAATTCTGTGGTTACGTCAACGCCCGCTGTTGCATTATGATCCGCATCTCAATTACGTTATGACCCACGCAGGAATTCCTCCACAATGGGATATTGCACAAGCACAACAACATGCGCAAGAAGTGAATCAAGTATTAACAAGTGATCAAGCGGGGGTATTTTTAGAACATATGTACGGCAACGAACCCGATAGCTGGTCTGACTCACTCAAAGGTTGGGAGCGTCTGCGTTATATTGTCAATGCCTTCACACGCATGCGCTTTTGTGATCCCACCGGAAAATTCGTCCTGGATTTAAAAGGCCCTATTGGTAGCCAAACAACTGGCTTACTACCCTGGTTCCAACTACCCAATAAGCGCGCCCCGCAGGATCGTCTTATTTTTGGTCATTGGGCCGCCTTAATGGGAAAGACCAACCAAGCTAATCTTTTTGCATTAGACACCGGCTGCGTTTGGGGCAACCAACTCACCGCGATGCGATTAGAAGATCAACACATTATCAGCGTAGAGTGCCCTGTAGGTGGGTGACACTCTTGCAATCGACTATGAGGACAAAACCGTGGCCACTATTTTTTTACATGAATCTAAAACTAAACCGATCATACATGGTCACCCCTGGGTATTTCCAAAAGCCATAGAACGCAGCGTAGGCAGTTTAAAAACGGGCGAACTTGTCAGCGTACAACGCTCCGATGGAACACAAATTGGCTGGGGGGTCTATAATGAGCACTCATTATATCGCGTCCGGCTATTGGCTTATGCCGATGAAAAAATCGCTTCGAGCACTATCCTTGATATTATTCATTTACGCTTGCAACAGGCCATTCAGTTTCGAAAAGCCATCAACTTGCCCAGCAATGACACCAATGCATACCGACTTTTCAACAGTGAAGGCGATGGCCTTTCTGGCTTAACTATTGATGTATTCGGCGATGTGTTAGTCGTCTCGAGCTCAGCTTTTTGGGTTGAGTCTTCGCGCACTATGGTCGAGGATGTTCTGCGAGAATTACTTTCACCCCGTGAAATCATTTGGTTCAGCCCCAAAAAGCCTTTACAACAAGATGGATGGGAGGCTCCACCCACGCCACGACAAGCGGCTAGCGTGCAAGTAAAAGAGGCCGGTGTCCACTTTCAAATTGATTTTCAGCAAACGCAAAAAACCGGCTTATACTGTGACCAACGAGAAAACCACCAACGCATTGCTGCGCTCGCCAAAGGTAAACGCGTTTTGGATCTTTATTGTTTCACGGGAGGATTTGCCCTGCATGCCGCCAAAGCCGGGGCAGCAGCAGTAACTGCCATCGACAGCTCAGGCCCCGCCATTGCCCAAGCCACACAAAATGCAGCATTAAATTCGCTGACAAACATTGAATTCATGGAAGCCGACGCCAAAGAATGTCTGGCCATGTCAGCTAATTATGACATTATTATTCTTGACCCACCCAAGCTAGTTCCTTCACGTAAACATTTAAATCGCGCAGTACAGCACTATCGCTTTTTACACCGTGAAATTTTCAACCATTCTCGCCCAGGCACTTTACTGCTCACATGCAACTGCTCTTCAGCGCTGGAACTTGATCACTTCATGCACATCATCAGCGAATCAGCCATCGCTAGCCAAAAACACATCCGAATATTAGGCACCTATGGCGCAGCTCCTGACCACCCGATGCTCCCCGCTTTCCGTGAAGGCAATTATTTGCAAGCCATATTGCTGTCTATAACATGAGTGAGTGAGGAGGGAAGGTGGGAAGGTGTCAGATCTAAGATTAGCAGC
>JBGSSQ010000149.1:0-6363 GCA_041736975.1 Gammaproteobacteria bacterium | reverse complement strand
ATTATTCAGAGGGCGCTTTTTTTATGCTGGCCAGATACTTGTCTAAGTTGTTCGCAAACAGTTGAATCTCTTTTTTGCCTAAGCCGGCTGGGCCGCCGGTTATCATGCCGGCGCCTCTTAATTCGGTGTTAAAATTTCTGGTGCTAAGGTGTTGCTTCATGTTGTGATGGGTATACAGCCTGCCACGAGGGTCTAAGGCCGTTCCCCCTTGGTTGACTACAGCATCGGCTAAAGGGATATCGGCTGTTACCACCAAATCGCCCTTTGCCATGCTGTCCAAAATTTTTTGATCGGCCACGTCAAAGCCTGAGCATACGCGTATGGTGGTAATATAGGGCGAATTTGGTGTGGCAAGGAATTGGTTCGCCACTAAGGTGAAGACGATCTGAGTGCGCTCAGCAGCCCTATAGATGATCTCCTTGATTTGCTTGGGGCAGGCATCGGCATCAACCCAGACACGCATGTTTAGAGCACCTTAGACATTAAACCTAAAGTGCATGACATCGCCGTCTTTGACAATGTATTCTTTGCCTTCAACCCGAAGTTTGCCGGCTTCTTTAGCGCCTTGCTCGCCGCCGAAGCGGATAAAGTCTTCATAGGCGATCACTTCAGCACGGATAAAGCCCTTTTGGAAATCGGTGTGGATAACAGCGGCTGCCTGTGGGGCTGTGGCGCCGATATTGACAGTCCAAGCGCGTACTTCTTTGACGCCGGCAGTGAAGTAGGTTTGTAGGCCAAGTAGGTCGTAACCGGTGCGTATAACACGGTTTAATCCTGGTTCTTGCCAGCCCAGTTCACTTAAATATTCTTCTTTTTCTGCAGGTGCCAGAGAGACCAATTGCGCTTCGAGTTCAGCACAAATCGGTATCACGCTGGCGTTGTCTTGCGCAGCGATAGCTTCAACTGCTGTCAAAAGAGGATTGTTTTCAAAGCCGTGTTCATCTACGTTGGCGATGTAGAGTATAGGTTTTAAGGTGATAAGCTGTAAGGGTTGCAATAGCTCTAGGGCGGCAGCATCGAGGTTAAGGGAGCGCACGGGGTTGCCGGCATCAAGATGTGCTTTTACTGTTTCGAAGAGCTCTAGTTGGGCTTTGGCGACTTTATCGCCCGTTCGTGCGGCTTTGCCCGCCTTAAGACAGGCATTGGTCACGCCTTCTAAATCGGCTAGGGCGAGTTCCGTGTTAATGACTTCTATATCCGTGACTGGGTCTACTTTTCCTGCCACATGAATGATGTCATCGCTATCAAAGCAGCGTACCACATGGGCAATAGCTTGTGTTTCACGGATGTTAGCTAAGAACTTATTACCTAAACCCTCACCTTGTGAGGCGCCTTTCACTAGCCCTGCGATGTCGACAAAGGTCATTGAGGTGGGAAGGGTGCGTTGAGGCTTTACAATGTCTGTTAGTTTATCCAAGCGGGGGTCCGGCATCGGTACTATGCCAACGTGTGGGTCGATGGTGCAGAACGGGAAATTCGCTGCTTGAACGCTAGCTTCGGTTAGCGCGTTGAATAGTGTAGATTTGCCCACGTTAGGTAGGCCGACAATCCCGCATTTAAATCCCATAATAATGTCTCTCTTAGGCTGTTGAATGTAATTCGTGAATGGCTTTTTGATGGTCACCGGCAACAAAAGTGGGTAGTACTGCCAAAACATTGCGTGTGGCTTCCATAATGAGGGTGTGTTCCTCTCGACGTGGTGCTTTTAGCACATAATCATGGACTTCATTGCGATCGCCTGGGTGACCAATGCCGAGACGGATGCGATGAAAGCTGGGGGTGTGTAATTTGCTGATGATGTCACGCAGGCCATTATGCCCGCCATGGCCGCCATCTTGTTTGAATCGGACTTGGCCAGCAGGGAAATCCAGTTCGTCATGAGCCACTATAATTTCTTCAGGTTTGACTTTATAGTAATTGGCCGCAGCCAGCACAGCGGTGCCGCTGAGATTCATATAGGTTGAGGGTATAAGTAACCAGCAATCAGTGCCGTTTATGTTGGTTTGGCCTATGGCTCCATTGAATTTGTTGTCTTGTCTAAGTGTTGTGTGCTCTTGTTGGCACAGCTCTTCAACTAGCCACGCACCTGCATTGTGGCGGGTATTGGCATATTGAGGGCCCGGATTACCCAGGCCCACGATAAGCTTGATGGGCGGGTTATTTTTCAGACGATTCAGCTTCTTCACCGCCTTCGCTAGTTTTTTCACCCTCGTCAGTAGCGCTGTCAGCTTCTTCGTCAGTAGGCTCTGCAAAGACGCGTGGGATATGGATGCTGACTACTGCGTGGTCATGCGCTTGGTCAGTACCATGATCAAGTAATACTAGCTCAACACCTTTAGGCGCTTTGATTTGAGATAAGTGGATGATTTCATCTAAGTCTAAGTTAGCAAGATCCACTTCAATGAATTCAGGTAGATCATTTGGTAAACAGCGAATTTCCAGTTCATTCAGGTGATGATTCACTACGCCGCCAGCAAGTACACCGGGTGGCTTTTCAGCATTAATAAAGTGTAAGGGAACTGTCATAGTCAATTGAACGTTAGGATCAACGCGAAGGAAGTCCATATGCAGAATCTTTGGACGACCAGGGTGGCGTTGAATGGCTTTAACAATCACTTTCTCGTTTTTCTTACCATCAATGTTCAATGTTAGGATGTGAGAGAAGAAGGCCTCATTCTCAAGCGCGCGGATCACCAAGTTGTGTGATAAAAATATTGGGTGTGGCTGTTCTTTGCCGCCGTAAATAATCGCCGGAACTACGTCTTCAATCCGACGTGAGCGACGTGAGGCAGCTTTGCCAAAGTCGTTACGGGTTGCCACTGCTAAGTTAAATAAATTGGCCATTTTCTCACTCCAAATACTGGTATCGCGCGGTTAGAGCCCCCAAAAGCTGGCTATAGCGGCGCTTCGATTATATAAAAGCCGAGCATTGTAACTGGATTCTTGGAGAAATACCAGCTAAAAGTGAGCATTCTAGCGGCGGCTTCGATCTTAAAATCGGCTTGTAACGGCCCCGGGGTAAATTGCTCGGATCGCTTTCAGCGCAGATGGCTATGCGATGATCATTAACAACACTGCTGGGCCCTGGATGTTCTAGTGCTACTTGCCAAACACGCCGTCTCTACAGCATCGCACGGACGCCAGACTGACATTCCGGGTGTCATACGCAACATGGAAGCATGTTCAATTGGACGTACTAATTTTCTTAAGTACTCTTTTTTTCAAGCTTTCACGTTTCATTTTATACCTCCATTTAGTGTAAGTATGACATAAATACGACAATTATAACTGCCTTGTTTCCCGGCTCATCTGCTTAAACCGGATATCTTGACTTGCTGGTAATATTGGAATAGCTCATCTTTCTAACTTGTTAAATTTTGTGCCACAGTTAAACTATAAGAAGAGTCTATAATATGTAACTAGCTTAGAAATGGTGGGTAAGTCAATGTCTATCCAGACTCCTGATGCTCTATTTATCACGTAATTCGAGGCAATAACGTGGTCTTTATCACGAAATCAGAACGAGTCCTTAACATGCGGCGTTATACTAGAATCCAAAGAGTAAAATCTGGTCGATTTTAGCGGCACAAATAAAATCATTTTCGCTCAGGTCTTTCATGGCATGCGTTGAGTATTTAACCAGGCAGCGGTTATAGCCTACCTCTAAATCAGGATGGTGATTCTCGTGATGTGTCATCCAGGTAATAGCGTTTACAAAAGCCATGGTTTCGTAATAATTTTTGAACTTAAACTCACGGGTAAGTTCAGTATGGCTATCATTCGCAACCCATGCGCTATTAATGTCTTTAAGTAGTGCCGTTTTTTCTTCAAGGGTTAATGGTTGTGCGCCACCTTCGCAGGCTAGGCAACGTTTAGCAAGTAGTCCACTCATCTTTTGAGGCTCCTTTATCGATTTCAATTAAGGTTAATTCACCCAGTGATTGTGCTGCTTTTATGGCAGCATCAATGTCTTTTTTCAAGACATTAAATAACTGATCAAAACTTTCTAGTACATAGTATACTCCTTGAATTTGATCAACTCTATAGGGTGTTCTAAGTACTTCAACCAGGTCAAAAGGTTTACGTTGTGGCAGTTCACTTTCGATAGAGTAAACGGTTTCCTCTTTAGAGGATAGTATGCCTCCACCGTAGCAGCGTATGCCTTGATCTGTTTTTATCAAGCCGAATTCAACAGTAAACCAGAATAATCTAGCCAGTAATTGTCGGTGTGCTTTGCAGGATGTTAACGCCAGTTTGCCGTAAGACTGCATGAAATCGGCATAGGCTGGGTGCGTGATCATGGGGCAATGGCCAAAAAATTCGTGGAAAATATCGGGCTCTTCAAGGTAATCAAGGTCTTCGGGTGTGCGTATAAAAGTAGCTGCTGGAAATTTTTTATTAGCCAGCAGTTTGAAGAACTGCTCGGGGGTGATCATGGCAGGTACTGGCACAACAGTCCATTGG
Source organism: Gammaproteobacteria bacterium (assembly GCA_041736975.1). Lineage (GTDB taxonomy): Bacteria > Pseudomonadota > Gammaproteobacteria > JAIEPX01 > JAIEPX01 > JAIEPX01. Next base: position 1,899 of record JBGSSQ010000149.1, on the reverse strand, counting down.
GTCGATAGCTTAAAAGCTTCCGCGAGCTCTGTTAGCTGGGGGACATGTGTTGTAGACATTTTTAGGCTGCCAATGCCTTCAATAAATTCAGGACAGGCGCGCTCTTGTACAATCTCGACTTGCCTGTCGTACAGGATTTCCCAGGTCTGATTTTCACTGTGGGACCAGTCAATGTACCCGTTGTTGTCGGGCTGTTTAGAGACATAATGACTCATGTTGCACCTCTAAAAAGGAATGGTAGTAAAGAGAATAGACTATATATGGCTGGGGTGCCAGGATTCGAACCTGGGAATGCTGAGTTCAGAGCCCAGTGCCTTACCGCTTGGCGACACCCCATTAAACATTGGATATAAAGTCACATCATAGCATAGAGTTTTAGAAAAAAACTATTCTGCCGTTCTATTTAAAATTTAAAGGCAAATCCTGAGCTTTTATGAGGTGTCTGTTTTTCAACAGCTTTACGCAGTTGCTGAGTATAATTTATAATATCTGTCACTATTAATTTGTTGCCGTCTATAATTTTAGCTTTGATTTGAGTATCAGTTAATCTATTGATTAATGTAGTAAGCTCACTTTCATTCTTTCCAATATAAACAGCATCGGTATTTCCTAAAAGTTCAAATTTAACGCCAGTTATTTTATTGAGATAGGGGATGCGTTTTTGTGCTTCTACAGTCAGTGGTGTGGCTGGGGGAGTTAGAGCTTGTGGCGGAGCTAGTGCCCAGTTGTGGGCTAGCCAACATAAACTAAGTGCTATATTGATACCAATTCTTTGTAATCCATGTCCCATAAACAGGGTTTGTATTAATTCCTCAATTAAATTTGGAGCTATTCCATCACTGAGATCACGAAAACGAGGAGCCGCTACTTCACGAAAGTATCGAAGTGTTTCCGGGCGTATGGTGGGGCAGCGATAACCTTCTTCAGGATTGTAAGCCTCCCAATAGGTTGGATCTCTAGGATCGTTGTGTCTTAATTTACGTGGCAAATTAAATTGACCTTCTGATAGTCGATTCTGAATGGGGATGATTTTCTGTGTTTGTGTATCATAGAAAAGATTATTTGCTTTGAATAAGGGCAGTGCATTGATGTTGGTAAAAAAAGCGATTGTCGCATTAAATCCATCTGGAGAGAAAAAACGTTTAAATAAATCGGCAAAATGATCAGGGCTGCTTGCGAAGATCCTAGCGTTTTGTTTTAGGGCTTGAACCATATGGTGATGTACGGCATCGCCATCAATAATGAAGGAAATGAAATCTACCCAGCTGAGGCCTTGTTGATTTATTAGTAGACGAGATTGTATCGTTTTCAGTAATTGCTCGTTGTCAGGATTTTTTTGTAGTTGTTTCAATAGCAGCACTATAGCTGTATTTTTTGATGCAGTAAGTTGATTTTCAGATGTAAAAGCATGGGTCATCAATTCATCTGGCATTTGTTTTGAAAATAACCGACGGTAGAGAACCTGCGCTTTATCCTGAATCCTCAGTGTAATATCGAGAGGCCAGTTTGGTAGTGTGGCGGTGAAATTGTTTTGAATACACTGTGTTTCTATAGTAATGTCAATATTAAGTTTTTGAGTTAAAGTCAGAATATACTGAATTATGTTTTGTAAGTTTAAAGTTGAAAGCCTAGAGTTTGCTCTGGCACCTATAAACGTTGCTGAAATAGTACAGTTTTTGAAACGTTCAAATCTAGAGTCCCATTGGTAGTTTGTGCACGAGTCTATGTGACTTGTAAAGTAAGTGGTTTTATTGTCCTGGCAGCTTTTTATTGTGAAAACGATGAATATGCAGTCTGCTAATCTTCTGGTGCCAATAAAGCGTGTTGGTTTTTTTTCAGGGTCTATATAGCCATTCTCTCGTTGTAAAATCGTTACTGCGGTCTTTTCATTAACGTGTA
>JBGSSQ010000236.1:0-12223 GCA_041736975.1 Gammaproteobacteria bacterium | reverse complement strand
GGGAGTTACCCCATTTCATCACTACTATAACGAGCTGGGCCTTATGGTATCGCTGGTGGCTTCAATGGGGGTTGGCGGCGGATAGTAAGCGACTGTATTTAACGAACAGTAATATGGATAATCGTGATCGCAATATTAATGCAGCCTTTTATCCCCATCCTTATGATCACTTTTATCCGGGTAACAACCCTTTCTTTGATGGTGATCCGTTAAGCTTAGATTTCAGTGGGCCGATTGAAATTTGGAAATTAATCAATCCGCCCGCTCAGGCCTATGAGCCAGAAACAGCGGATAACATTACTACACGTATTCGCCCAGATGGTGGCTTAGAGACAATCGGTGGCTTTTGGACAGCCTTGGATGTACGTAATGGCAAGATTCTTTGGCAACGTCCTGCTATAACAAATGGTGGTGGTCTATGGGATGAATTCGGCAACTTGGATCTGGTCAATCGTGTTGCAACCGCTTCACCGTACGCAACGTTGCATTTCAAGTGCGTCACGAAGTAGTGACACCCTTGCAGCTGAAAAGTTGTGCGCGTAGTGCCGACCCAGCACACGCGGAACCGAGTCTTGAGCGGCGTACGGTAACGTGCGACGTTAAGCGTGGACAGGGATGATGCAGGCCGCAAGCCTTTGAGGTGAAGGAACCGGTCTACCCGCTTATATCAATATTTAAGTTATAGTTCACCTTGGAAGTATAGCCCAAGGTGAACTATAAACAAAAATATTGCGTTATAGTTCACCTTGGGCTATACTTCCAAGGTGAACTATAAAAAGGTGGCACTATGACGACTACAGTTGTTAGGTATGAAGAGCGAGGCATCCTTGGGAGTATGCTGGCCTCAGAACGCCCCGAGTTTTTAGCCATCTATGGTCGGAGGCGGGTGGGAAAGACTCATCTTGTAAGAAGTTACTTTGAAGATCGCGAGGACGTCATCTTTTTTGATGTAACCGGTTCGAAGAATACTTCCCTCTCAGAGCAAATAGCCAATTTCACATTTCGTCTAGGCCAGGTATTTTACGATGGCGCTAAGCTGGCAGCAGAATCCAACTGGAGCAAGGCTTTTCAAAGCCTGACAGAAGCCATGGCAAAACAGCCTGCTACCAAAAAAGTTGTTTTGTTTTTCGATGAATTCCCCTGGATGGCCACTAAGAACTCTCTCTTGATTCAAAAACTGGATTATTACTGGAATCAATATTGGAGCAAAGATAAGCGAATCAAGCTGATCATATGCGGATCCTCAGCATCCTGGATAATCAATAAAATCGTTAATAACAAAGGCGGCTTACATAATCGTATCACTCGCCATATTCACTTGAAACCCTTTAACTTAGCTCAAATGAAAAAATTTCTGATTAGCCTTGGAGTTAAACTGAACAATGATCAATTATTGCAAATCTATATGGTAACTGGGGGCATCCCATATTACCTAATGAATATAGAGGGTGGTAAATCTGCAGCTCAGATCATTGATCAGCTTGCATTTAAAAGCAAAGGATTGCTGTTAAACGAGTTTGATAATTTATTCTCGTCGCTTTTTGATAACTATCAAATCTATGTTGATATCATTCGTTTGATAGCGCAAACACGCTATGGTATCGCAAAAGAAGCCATTTATAAAAAAATTGACCCTAGCATCAAGGGTAAAAAAGGTATTCACATACTTCAGGCTTTAGAAGATGCCGGTTTTGTTATGAGCTTTAAATCCCATTTAAACAAAAAAAAAGGGATTTATTACCGTGTGATTGACGAGTATACTTTGTTTTACCTATATTGGATCGAGCCAGTAAAAGAGTCCTTGCTTAAGCAAAGTTTTGAGAAAGGGTATTGGCAGATCCTGCATAAACAGCCAAAGTGGCAAAGTTGGTCTGGTTACGCATTTGAAGCCATTTGTTACAAACATATAGTGCAAATTAAAAAAGCATTACATTTATCCCCGATTGATATCCCCGATACCTGGCGCTACGCCCCACGAAAAGGCGATCCAGATCGAGGCGCCCAAATCGACCTGCTGTTTGATCGGCAAGATGGCGTGATAACGCTTTGTGAAATCAAGTACCGCGATACTCCGTTCACGATCGATAAAGCCTATGCTGAAAACCTTATGAGAAAGATGACAATTTTCAAGCAGAAAACTGATTCTGCCAAGCAACTTTTCATGGTCTTGGTTGCCGCGCACGGGGTGAAAAATAATTTTTATGCTGAGGAGTTAATCGTTGACACGGTGACGCTTGACGATTTGTTTTTGGCTGTTGAATAGGCCAGCTCTGTCGCAAACCTGAGTCAATCTGGTATCATTCATCATCAATCATCTACATAGGGATGTGATAATGATCAGCTTCACAGGTCGACAGTTCAAGAAGACCATCATTTTAATGTCAGTACGCTCGTATGTCGCTTATGCGTTGAGTTATCCTAATAACGTATCACCAAACCGATGATGGTCTTTAAAGTATTTCATTCTGCATGTGCCACGTTAATTGGTATTGAGCTCCTATCACTTGTTTAAGCTTTATCGCTGCCTCTTTTTTTTTGCAGTGAACTACACCATCATCTGCATAACGTTCAAACGGATTATTAGGGAAATTTCTTTCCACCCATTTATTGAATGCATGGTTAAATTAATTATTAGTAGACGGAATGTTTTTTTAATGACTCTGCTTCTCGTAATGTCATTTCTAAGCTTTCTGTGCAAACAGATTTTAATTCTTTTTTTTCTAGAGATTTTTTACGTGATCCAGCTTCAGCTAAGCATCTTTCTTTCATCAAAGCAAGATTTTTAGCCAGTTCAGCATCAGCAGTGCTTACGTTCATATTCTTTTTAACTAATGTTGCAAAAAATCGTTTCATCTTGAGGCGCCTTCTATGTTTATGGGGAATTACTGAGAGGACTTGATACTGTCTGATCCAGCTCAGTGCGTTCATGTTCAATGAGATGTAATAATGCGCTGATCTCATCCATTTTTTTCTGAGTTGCCATAGTGGAGTTGCCCCTTAAAAAAGAGCCACCTAACTTGTTAGCATGTCACTCAAGAATTCCCCTTATCGTGCTGTCTATTAAATTAGGTGTTAACATCGATGAGGGGGATAATTTTATTGTGCCACCTATTTGCCCTGCTGTCTCTATTAAGAAAAAACTGTCGCTCTCATGAACTAAGGGACATCTCAATATATAGTACAAAATATGAGCATTACTAACCGTAATACGCATCCATCTTAAAAGTGCTAGGCATCACTTCTAACTCGGCGAAGTTCCTCACTAAGTTAGCCAATTGTGTGGGGTCAATAAATTGCTTTACCTTGTTTTTATAACGTAGCAGCAACTCTTCATCCATGCCATCCCATTCTCGCGTGTCTACAGGACCCAGTAGAAAGTCACATACCGATACAATTCCAGACTTCCCTTCTACAGCGTTAAGAGTATTACCATAGTTGTGGAGGAAGGCGAATGCGGCTGAGTAAAATGCGGCATTTGGTAGTCCGCGCTCTACACATTGGCCAAGCATATTGATAATGCGACCATCTCTTCTCATATTCTCCATGGCCTGAGTCATTGCATACACGTGGCCACGTAGAAAGGCTTCAACTACTTGGTAATCCTTGAAGCTCCCACTTTGGGTGACAAGAAAAGGGAACGCCGCTGTAGCCAAAACATCCAGCTCTCAGACATGAACGAAGAGCTTCTGCAACTCACTTATGTCAGTGATATCGCACTTTATTGAAACACCCGGCATGTCAACTCTATTACTATTAAAGTAGGTCCAGACAACCTCGTAACTTTCAGGCGAGCGTGCGAACTCGTGCACAATTGCTGCGCCTATGTCACTGCCACCCCCAATAATAAGAGCCTTCTTTCTGTTCCCCTTACTCATCATACTCTCCTTAAGTTTGATCAAATCATATCACATTAGATAAACCAAGCCCATGACTCCCATGCCATGCTTAGAGCAACGCCTTGATAAAGTGGCCGTGGAACGGCAACTTTGTCGATTGTCTGACTTGAGTGATCTATGCTAGAATTAGAGTATGAACATTCAATATTTAGACCAGATCGAGAAAATCATCTTATCGCGGGTAAAGAATTTACCTGTAAAGGTGTATTTGTTTGGTTCGCGGGCCCACGGTAGTGGACGAGCAACCTCTGATGTGGATGTAGCAATACTCCCAGTTGGCAAAGTTCCAGCGAATTTAATCTCTGAACTTCGCTATACTTTTGAGGAAAGCAATATTCCGTACAAAGTTGATTTAATTGACCTCGCCACTACAGACGAAGATTTTCGCCAAGAGGTTTTTCGAACGGGAGTATTATGGAAAGACTAACACAACGCCTAGCTTCAGCAAAATAAGCTTTAGCTAGCCTTCAAGAAGCTTTGAATCTTGAAAAGAATAAAATTGTCAGAGACGCAACTATCCAGCGCTTTGAGTATACTCTTGAAGCTATTTGGAAATTAGCCCAGTATTATTTAAATCAATTTGAAGGTATCGATTTAGCATCCCCGAAGAGTGTATTGCGTGCTTGTTTTGAAGTCGGATTAGTTGATGAAAATGACGCACCCACTTTGTTACAAATGGTTGATGACCGTAACTTAACAGTGCATCTCTATAACGAAAAAATTGCAGAACAAATCTATCAACGAATTAACATCTATTATGGGCTTCTTAGCAGTCTGTTTGAAAAAATTTCAAATAAAGTTCACCCTTAAACATAATCGCCACTAAGCAGGGAACTCGTATCAATCCGTGACGGTCTGGTCCAATGCAAATCCAAAGATCTGTGCATTACCTAGCAGCCCAACATAATTGCTATTAGCAACAATCCCCCTCGACCACCACCTTTTTCCGCAAAAAGCAGCTATAATTACCCTATGGATAACACACACGGCAGTGAAAAAACATGAGCATAGACGTTTACATTTATGATGCTATTCGCACACCACGTGGGCGGGGAAAGCCTGATGGCGCGCTATATGAGGTCCCGCCTGTCAAGCTTGCAGCAGGGTTGCTTCGCGCCCTACACGAGCGAAATCATCTCCATAAACACCCTGTTGATGCGCTGCTGATGGGGTGCGTTTCCGCAACGGGGGAACAGGGCGGTGATATTGCTAAAGCGGCATCTTTATTAGCGGGCTGGGATAAAACCATACCAGGCATTCAAATCAATTGCTTTTGTGCCTCGGGGCTTGAGGCCGTGAATATGGCAGCGATGCGTATAGCCTCTGGCTCTGAGCAGTTAGTCGCCGCCGGGGGCATAGAATCGATGTCACGAGTCCCGCTAGGCACTGACGGTGGTGCTCTACACCTAGACCCTACCGTGACTATGCCCCACAAAATCGTCCCCCAAGGCATTAGCGCGGATCTGATTGCAACCCTTGATGGTTTCACACGCGAGGACGTCGATCAATTCGCCTTACGATCCCAACACTGTGCGGCTCAGGCTTGGACTGAAAATCGCTTTAAACATTCAATTATCCCTGTTATTGACGATAATGGCTGCTTAATTTTGGATAAAGACCAACATCCACGACCCGACACCACTTTGTCCAAACTCAAAGAATTAAAACCCTCCTTTGAGGCAATAGGGCAATTAGGCTTTGATGAAGTGGCTATCAGCCGGTACCCCACTATTGAAAGAATAGAGCATGTGCATACGGCAGGGAACTCATCAGGTATTGTAGATGGTTGCGCCGTAGTACTGCTAGGCGATAAAACCATGAGTGAGAAACTCAAATGCCAACCACGCGGCAGAATTATCGCTAGTGCATTAACGGGATCTGATCCAACAATTATGCTGACGGGCCCGGCGGCGGCCAGTAAAAAAGCGCTTGAAAAAGCTCATTTAACTATTGAGGATATTGATCTATTTGAAGTCAATGAAGCCTTTGCCTCCGTGGTATTGCGCTACCTTAAAGATATGAAAATCCCTTTAGACAAAGTCAATGTCAATGGCGGCGCCATTGCATTGGGTCACCCGGTGGGAGCAACGGGCGCCATGTTGATTGGCACCCTACTGGACGAACTTGAGCGTCGCGATTTACGTTACGGACTTTGCACCCTTTGCGCAGCAGGCGGAATGGCTGTGGCAACTATCATTGAACGAATAAAGTAGGTATGTTATGAAATATGCAAAAGACGCTAACGACATCGTTACACTCACACTAAACCTAGCAGGCAAAGTCAATAAAATTAACCCGGAATTCATCAATGAATTGAGTGTATCACTGGCTAGACTTGAAGCTGAGTCTGCGCAAATAAAGGGCGTGATTATTACCTCTGCAAAATCGACTTTTATAGCAGGTGCTGATCTAGATACTTTAATACATATCACCGAGAAAGATGCACAAAATACACTCGATTTTATAACGCTATTCAAATCACTAGTAAGACGCTTAGAAAAACTACCTTGCCCTGTTGTCGCCGCTATCAATGGCTCAGCGCTGGGAGGCGGTGTAGAATTTTCATTAGCGTGCCATCATCGTATCGCTATTAATAAACCGACAATAAAAATCGGCCTTCCTGAAATCACTCTAGGATTACTGCCAGGCGGTGGCGGCTTAGTCCGATTCATTCATACTGTTGGGGCTGAAAAAGCACTAACTTACATTTTATCTGGTAAAGTATTAACGCCAAAAGAAGCAAAAAAAATTGGACTCATTAATGAACTTGCTGATGACGAAGATCATCTGCTCAAAAAATGTCTTAAATGGATTCAAGACAATCCAAAGGTAAGTCAACCCTGGGACTGTGCAGATCACAAAATACCTGAGGGAGATATTCATACCCCGAAAATATTGCAAAAAATGATAAGTATCCGAGCACAGGTCATGAAAAGAAATTACAACTGCAGCCCTGCGATTCAAGAAATTCTCAACGTAGCCACTCAAACGTTATCCATTCACTTTGATGCAGCTCAACGTGTAGAGAGTCGTGGCGTGGTGACATTACTGCTCACGCAAGAGGCCAAAAATAGGATTAAAACCTTCTTCTTTGGCCTCAATGCTATCAATAACGGCCAACGTCGTCCGCCTAATTCCCCACATCATACCATGAAGAAAATAGGTATTATAGGTGCAGGCATGATGGGTAGAGGTATAGCACTAGTCTGTGCCAAATACGGTATAGAAGTCATTTTAAAAGATGTCAACCTAAGCACAGCACACACGGGCAAAGCATACTGTGAAAAAGCATTATATAAATCATTGAAAAAGAAAATTGTGTTGGATCGTATACACCCCACTGATAATGTCAAAGATCTTCAGGATTGCGATCTAATTATTGAGGCCGTGTTTGAAAATATGGAAATCAAAGCCAACGTCACACGTGAAGCGCAACCTTATCTTAACAAAGGTGGGATTTTTGCCTCTAACACTTCTACTTTACCCATTAGTTTACTTGCTAATGCCGTCAACAAACCCGAGAATTTTATAGGCATACACTTTTTTTCTCCTGTAGAAAAAATGCGCCTTGTAGAAGTTATTTTGGGCAAAAAAACAAGCCCGGAAACATTAGCTAAAGCATTTGATTTTGTGCAGAAAATCCATAAGATTCCCATTGTAGTCAATGACCGTCGTGGCTTTTTCACCTCTCGTGTTTTTGGCACCTACATAGACGAAGGCGCACGTTTACTCGAAGAAGGAATCAACGCTGCCAAAATAGAAAATGTCGCTAAATTAGCTGGAATGCCTGTAGGACCACTCGCTGTCACCGATGAAGTGAGCCAACAATTTCTGATTAAAGTAGCCGAAAGCAATGCACTATTGGATAAAGACTACGGCAAAGCCTCGGCCATGAACGGTGAGGCTAGCCTTCGTGTTGCCAAAGTTCTTTTCGAACAACACCACCGAGGTGGGCGGATGTACAATGGAGGATTTTACGTATACCCCGAAAAAGCAAAAAAGTATTTATGGCCAGAATTAAAGACACTCTATGAAAATCACAGCGTGTCAATGTCCAAACATAATATTCACGATCGGTTACTCTTTCGCCAGGTTATAGAAGCTGTGCGCTGCTACGATGAGGGTGTCATTGACTCTGTCGCAGAGGCTAATATAGGCTCTATCTTAGGTATAGGCTTCCCCAGCCAGACTGGCGGCATACTACAGTTCATCAACGCTTACGGACTAAAAGCCTTCGTCAGCCGCGCTCAGTTTCTCAGCTCACATTACGGAGAGCGCTTTTCTCCGCCCACGTCTTTAGTTGCCATGGCAGATAACGGCTCTTCATTCGAATAGCCTGGTATGGACTATACAGTCCAACAGGTTCTCTTTAGTCAATGTATTTGTACTACACACCCTATTACGCTACAATCCTGTTCCTGATAAAAAGGAGCTCCCATGTTTAGAAAAATGCCATTCATACTACTAGCGATCATTATTGTTGTGGCGAGCTTTAATGCTATGATCCCTGTGGAAGCTCAACAATTCTTGTATGCATTGAGTCTTGGTATCAAATCAATCATACTCTTTTTACTACCCATCATTATATTTGGCTTATTATTTAAAACGGCCGTCAATTTGGCACATCACGCCACCAAAGTGATTGGTCTGATTTTGATTGCCGTTGTCTGCTCGAACTTTTTATCAACATTTATCAGCCATTACGTAGGCATGTGGATATATCATTTTGATTTTGCCATTGCATTACCAGACGAAGCACAAAGTTTACAAGCCGCTTGGACATTCAATTTACCGAAATTAATTGCCAATGAAAAAGCCATGTTTGCTGGCATCATATTAGGCATACTCGTAGGACTATTAAAAATTGCTCCAGCCCGTCAATTGGCAAGCCTACTGGACAAGCTAGTGGGTAAGATTTTGCATGCTTTCATTTATATTATTCCACTCTTTGTTACTGGCTTTGTTGTTAAGCTCCAGCATGATGGCGTAATGAGTGTCATCGTAAAACACTATTCCATAATTTTTATTATCATCGCTATAACACAGTTTTCATATATACTGCTGGGATATTTTATCTTCAACCAGTGTCGTTTCCAAGCATTCATACAATCTGTCAAAAATATGCTCCCGGCGGCTATTAGTGGTTTTAGCACCATGTCGAGTGCAGCCAGTATGCCACTGACTATCCTTGGCGCTGAAAAAAACGCAAAAAATAAAACCCTAGCCGCTGCCGTTATTCCCGCCACGGTGAACATTCACCTGATCGGCGATTGTTTTGCCATACCTATTTTAGCTTTTGCAGTACTGAAAAATTACGGTATTGCTGAACCCAGTATGATCAGCTATTTAATCTTTACCGGTTACTTCGTACTCGCAAAATTCTCCGTCGCTGCCATCCCTGGTGGCGGCATATTAGTGATGCTGCCTATTTTAGAAAGCTATCTTGGTTTTGATACTGCCATGTTGTCACTAATCACCGCCCTGTATATTTTGTTCGATCCAGTCATCACTTGTGCCAATGTGTTGGGTAATGGTGCTTTTGCTAAAGCAATAGACTGGTTTATGCCAAAGTCAAAATGATTTTGCTTCACCTCAATAAAGCAAAACACTTTTTCGCTGTTGCATAAAACTGCTGTTGTTCTCTCTAAGCTTTGCAATGATCTTAGTAAAGGACTGCTGCTCCTCAATGGCTCTACGAAAATCAGCTGAACCAATCATACCATCCATACCCGCAAGTCGTAGCTTGGTTTTAAATTGCTGCTGCATCACTTGAGCCACTAAAATAAAACTTTTCAGACCATTCACGTCTTTTAGTGAAGTGACATTGACTTTAAAACCATTGCAATTTTTGCCACTATACTTAGCTCTATCTGGATTCCAGTTTACAGCCTGAAAGCTTAAGCCAGACAGATGAAGCTTATTTAATTGACTAACAAGCTGCTCTGCATCCTTAGCACTGATCCAAGGAGCACCAAATCGCCTAAAAGCCTCTGTGTTTTTCTGACTACGCCCTACCGCAAGCTGCAATGATTCAAATGGGCCAAAAATACTGTACATGAAAGCCTGTTCAAATGTCGGTAAAGCCGGCGAAGGTGGGTTCCATTTGAGTCCGGTGTCGGTGAATAAAGCATCACGTCGCCAGTTTGACAATGGCACCACTGTCAAATGAGTTTGAAGGCCAAAATAGCGATTATAAAATCGCGCTAATTCGCCCATGGTTAAACCATAGCGTGTAGGAATAGGATAATATCCGGCAAAGTCACCCACATATTTTTCATCGAGCACAGCGCCTGTCACCTGTTTGCCACCTAATGGATTGATGCGATCAAGCACCACAACAGGAATACCCTGCTCTTTAGCTGACTTCATTACCAGTGCCAACGTGGTAATGTAAGTGTAATAACGTAAACCAACGGTTTCTAAATCAAAGACAATTGTATCAACGTTTTTTAGCTGTGTAGCTGTAGGTGATCTTCTAGGTCCATACAGAGAATAAACAGGAATCTTGGCACCACCGTCATCGGACACTTTGTCATCTTCTGTAACATTAAACCCATGCTCTGGCGAAAAAATAGACACTACTTGCTTATGTGGATACTGATTTAATAACTCTACAGTGGAACGTCCATCACGATTAACACTAGCGTTATTAGCCACTACTGCTATGTTTTTGCCATGGATGAGTTTGATGTATTCAGCAGCAAAAAGCCTATCAATACCTGATAATACCGGTGCATTTTTGTTGGCAACCGCCAACTCACCCCATAGAAATAAAATCAGACTGCTCATGACCAAACTTCTTATTACATTTTTTCTCAAGGTAACAAACTCCTCTAGAATATACTCACTATTTGTTTTTTTTAATATGCAGTGCTGCACTGGCCAAAATCTGACTATAGGGCTTAACTAAAGGCTCATTGTATAATGCATTTTTTTGTGTAAAGCCCAAATTTCTCCATACCGCAGAATTAATTTTCTGTCGCCAATATCGATCTTGTCGCCACGCTGCCGGATCTGGATTTTCAAAAACTCTATTGGTCAACAAAATAACATAAATACCTTGCGTTGGACTGATCCAAATTGAAGTTCCCGTATATCCCGTGTGTCCTATTGCATCAGGATCAATATACTGTCCGGCACTAAATTGATGAGGTTTTGTATTCTTATAAGGGCTATAAGCGGTATCCCAACCCAGCGCGCGCGTACTGCCCGGAGAAGAAGAATCTCGTTGAGTAAAGAGTGTAATGGTGTCAGCCTCTAGTAGCTTCATACTATTGTGACGACCTTGATTGAGGATCATTTGCGCAAAATACTGAAGATCCGTCACGGTAGAAAATAATCCTGCGTGGCCTGCTACCCCCCCTAAACTTCTAGAGATGGGATCGTGGACCATTCCCAGTGATTGCTTTGAATAAGTCGGCACAATGTTTTTGTGGCTAACTCCAGGGTTAAATGAAGTGTTACGCAGCCCTAAGGGCGTAAATACTGTACTGGCTAGGTAGTGATCAAGAGACTCTTTGCTCACTCGCTCAACAATCTTACCCAGTAAAATGAAGTTTAAATCAGCATAGAGCTCCTTTTGACCCGGCTGATACTTCAACGGTGTTTTGAAAAGGCATTCCCAACGCTCGTTTAGCGTAGCGCTTTTAAGGCGAGTGATGGCATGATTGTCTTGAATACCCGAACGATGATGCAAAAGATGAGCAATAGTAATCTTTTTTTTCATTTCGCTTTGCTTACGATCAGGTCCTGTAAACTCAGGTAGAAATTGCACAATTTTATCGGACAGTTTTAATTTATGTTGCTCCTGCAATTTCATAATAGCTGTAGTCGTTGCTACCACCTTGGTCATGGAAGCGAGATCAAATAGATCTTCAATCTGCACTGGTGTTTCTTTTTTATAGGTGTGATAGCCAGCACATTGTTTAATTAGCACACGATCTTTTGTTCCAGCCACAAGACACCCCCCTGGAAAGGCGCGATCCTTAATGGCTTGCTGAAATAATTGGTTAATATCGACTGTCGGTTGGTAGTGATAATTCTGCACAGCTAACAACCCTGAAGAACTAAAGACACAGAGTATAGTGAATAAAATTGTCATTGTTATTTTCACACGTCTACTCCTAAAAAAAGCCCCTCCATGGAGGGGCTATCAAGCTAGCAATGAATCGCTCCGGCAAAAGCAGGAGTGATTCTAGGTAACTGGGCTTAGCCTTCCCACCTCGGTCGGGAACGGCTACGCAGGGCTGCTTACATCATGCCGCCCATGCCTCCCATACCGCCATTCCACCCATGCCGCCCATGCCGCCAGCAGAGCCAGCGCCTTC
>JBGSSQ010000206.1:0-5473 GCA_041736975.1 Gammaproteobacteria bacterium | reverse complement strand
AAAGCACGCTGAAAAAAATCGCTTTTCTGTAGTCCGTGAATTTTGCGGTCACGGCGTCGGCAAAGTCATCCACGAAGATCCCCAGGTACTACACTATGGTAAAGCTGGCACCGGTGAGGTGATAAAACCCGGCATGATCTTCACCATAGAACCCATGATCAACGCTGGAAAACGCGATCTCAAAACACTGCCCGATGGCTGGACAGTTGTTACCAAAGATCATAAACTCTCTGCCCAGTGGGAACATACTATTCTAGTCACAGAGACAGGCCATGAGGTTTTAACTCTCCGTAAAGAAGAAACTATTAGCTGAGGAACGTACTAAGCTACTATTTTGTACCCCCTTGCATGAAGGCAAAGGATACTGCTATTTCAACGACTCATTATCAGTAAGCAGAGAAAATCGCTCACTGGTTTTGAGCATGCCAGCGAAAATAGGCCCTGATACCACTAGCGGGAAATCACTGGGTAACTTTTTTGAGACGCTTTCAATCACGTTTGGGAGCTGGGACAGCATGTTGTCTAGCAACTCCTCTGCTCGCTTAGGATCGTAATGTGCCTGCTTCGCGGTGCCAAGCAAATGACGTCTATAAGTATTATACCAAGTATAATGGGTATTCTTTCCATAAAGAGCCATCGCCATTTTAATTTTTTTGGCTTGGAGTTGTTTGTTAGCTAACAGTGGATAAGCCGACATGATGTCGTATAAGGGCGTTAATTGATACCGTCCACCGGCTTTAATAAATAAACTGAAATTTTTTGCATGTCCGTCTATAGCTGCAAGCAACCAAAATAGAATTTGGGCTTGAAAAAAATTATCACGGTCGTCAGAGGCTTTTTCTGAGTCCAATAATAAACTCATAATGTCTTTAATTCCCGGACCTCCATCACTTTGATATTTTAAATTACCCGATTTTCCTAAGGCTTGACAGATATCCTCTTGTGGCAATCTCATAATCCATTTTTTATCGGCTGATAACGCTCGATCAAATCGCTCTACCACCAAGACTTTGACATCTTCAAAATTTTCGATTGAGCAAGGCGCGGTCCGTATCCCAAATTCATTGGCTATTTGCGAACAAAGCCACTCATTTTCGCAGCTCATGGATAAATCAATTTGCTGATGCGGTATCACACCAATGGGTAGTTTAAATATGTGTGTAGTCGGTGTAGTCCCTGTAGGCCGGCACCATTGATTTTGATAAAATAAAAAGGCTGATTTTTCTTGGGCTCCAGCGATTGAGATTCTGAAATCATCATCTTCTCCTTTCATGCCCAATGGCGCTTCGCGATAGTTTTTGAGTAACGCGGCAATTTTTTTATCATCTATAGGTTCAGCACTAATGTTTTTAACGTCTTCAAACTGCACTTCAGACAGTTGAATTGCACCAACACAGTCTTTGCCAATACTTTTGAGCAAATCAAATGGCTGATCAGATATCCCCTGGAATCGCGATTGAATGCGAGCTCTTATTTGGGGATTATCCGGTAGTAGATTGTCAAAAAAGTAAAAGGCACGGTCGTCATCGTATGTTTGTGATGTCAGCGGCAAAGACAGGGAAATTGGTCTAGCTCCTGGCAGATCTAACCATGATTGAGCGTATTGGAATCGCATACCCTGTGCGCTGAGTCGTTCTAAGTAACCCACTAAAATGCCATTCATGGCTACATTGAGCGTTAATTTTTTTCTAGACCTCACCATTGCTCATTCCACTGACCCTCTTTTTCCAAATCTGCTCCCTTTTTAACAACATGTAATTGAAGGTTTGCCGCAGAAAGAATCCGAAATAAGGTATCTAACTTGGTCCCGCCCGGATGGTTTTCAAATGTTGAAATTGTTCGCTGTAAAAGCAACGATTTGCTACTAAGATCTTCTTGACTTAGCTTCTCGGACTTTCTACTAGTCCGAACATATTGCGCTAATTCGTTAGCATTGTGTATAAGCATATTCAGCATCCTCGCTAAAATTGACAAACAAGCTAATTATATGTGCTATAGCACATAAAGTCAAGATTATGTACTGTAGAACATATAAGTCGATTTATGTGCTGTAGGACATGATAAGTATCGCTCATTAGCAGAATAAGCATTTGCTGACTCGATAACCGTTATGGGGCTCTACAATAGGCTTCGTTATTCAAAACTCGACTTTAACTTCTTCCCTTCTTTGATTTCTGCCTGAGGTGCAAATTGAGAATTTAACCGCACATTAATACAATCTGTTACCTCAGAAATCAGCTGCTCTATCAATGATACTCTTAATATTTTGTCGATTTGCTTTTCATCAATATTTTTTGGGTTTGATCCGCATAGTGCTCCAAAGGGACCTCTATTCTCTATCAGTTTATAGTACCACTCTTCACTATGCGGCTTAGTCAGCAACTGAAGTATTTGATCTACGTAGCGACAGCGCTTAGGGATGCTTTTTAAACCTTTTTCAATTAAATAAGCATCATGTTTATGCTGTTGAGTGACAGTATCTTTGTAGCTTATCAATTGAACTACCGCCGGTAATTTTAAAATAGCCTCTTTCAATGATGTTGACGCTAAAAAACAATCAAACTGAAAATTGACCCGATCATTGTCCTGACGTTCCAGAAGAGACAACGCGTTAGTATTTACTTCTTGCTCATACTGCAGCATTATTTTCTTGGCTGTTTCTAGTTTTTCACTACCAACACTCACTTGTTCACGTGCATTTTTCAGAACCTCAAGTGCTTCTGCTAACGTATATTTTTGTTCTGTAATAGGATTGTCGACAAATAAACTCATATAGATAGCGCAGAACATAGCACTTCTCGAGCGCCCTGCTTTACAATGCACAAACACTGCTTTGCCTTCCAAAATGCAAGCACGCATTTTCTTAATGGTTTCAATACTTTTTGTGATGTCTACGTTTGCCGTGAAATCGACCATTCTGATTAAGTGGTGCGCCACTCCTTTAGACTGCCAGTCTTTGGGGCTCACCATTTTTGCACCTAGAAAACCCTCACCCTTTAACTCATTTTCTTCAACTACACTCACTACTAAGCCTAAAGGTCGAGTTGGATTAATGTCAGCTACAAACTTAAGTATGCTATCTGGGGAATTATGCGGAATCATACCCAAATAAAGCCCCGTCATGATATGGCTAGTCTGCTCATCGTATTTAAATTCGTTATACCAAAATGAGATAGTGCGAACAGCTGCCGTTTTGTAAGATACGTGGACGGCACCCCCAAGGTTCAATGCTTTGTCTTCTCTATGTGAGTTATCACCACCTTCGTCTTTTTTCATAATATATCCTCAAGATAACATTAAAAATATAGCGTTAACTTTGTTATTAGCATGCACTATCTATTGAAATTGTGTTGCCAAATATAGCATTTTTTTACCTTTAAGTCTACTGAGTATTGACCATAAATATTGCTCATACGCCAAGGGCACCTCTTTGTCATCGAAAAAGAAGCGTGGCGATCCAGATAAACTGACTAAATGGATTGGCGGTGTCCAGAGGGTTTCCAGGCTGGGGAGATAACGTTGGGCATAGAGGAGCGGCCAAGTAAACGCGCTGGCGCAATGGTGAATTCACCAAAGTGTTGGTTGATAGCGTCTACGGCTTTGTTGGTGTTGCGTCGCGCTGAATCGTTAACCATGAAAAGATCAAGCTGTTGGCTGTCTGGGCGCGGATCCAAGGCAGTGATTTGTACTTGAGAGAGAGGCTCACCATGCCAATGTTGCGTCATAAATTGCTGGCAAAGATGATAGATACTACGCCCATCAGCGCAGGGGTACGGCAATCTCTCTTTGCTTGCAATCCAATTCCACTGCATGCCGCGTAAACCAATGAAAAAATGGCTGGCCGCCATTTGGTGTCTACGCAGGCGTGCAGCCACTTTTTCGCTCATGTGCAGTAAATAGGTTTCGATCACGCTTTTATTGG
The DNA here is from genome assembly GCA_041736975.1 of Gammaproteobacteria bacterium. Classification (GTDB taxonomy): domain Bacteria; phylum Pseudomonadota; class Gammaproteobacteria; order JAIEPX01; family JAIEPX01; genus JAIEPX01. Next base: position 1,551 of record JBGSSQ010000206.1, on the reverse strand, counting down.
TCGTATTGGGCGGAATCACTTTGCCGTGACCAATAGATTTTGGTGCTGCTACTTTCAAGGATAAAGCCTCTGGGTCGGCTCCTTGGCACATATACCAAATACGTCGCCCAAGATTGCCAAAACGTTTGGCTAAAATACTGATCGGAATTTTTTCAATATCCCCACAGTAAATCACGCCATACGAGGCCAGAAATCGGCCTATACCTTTGGCGATGCCACAGAGCTCTGTGACTGGCACATCGCGCAAACGCGCCTTCGCATCCCAAGGGTAAATGACTTCAAAACCATCAGGCTTGTTTAATTTTGCAGCGTACTTTGCCGTGGTTTTGTCGCCACTAACACCTACTGAGCATGGCAACCCGGAAACCGAAAGCACCAACTCTTTGGTTCGTTGGGCAATTTCCATGGGTGAGCCTGAAAGTCGCTGACAGCGCGAAACGTCAAGGAAGGCCTCATCCACCGAAAACACCTCCACATCCGGCGTAATATCGTTCAGTGCTGCCATGATAAGTGTCGATAACTCTGCGTAACGTTTAGGACGTGCTGGACACTGCACAATTTCTGGGCACAATTCACGCGCTTCAAAAAGGCGCATACCTGTTTTTACGCCAAATCGTCTTGCCTCATATGAGCTAGTAATAATACAAGAGCCCTGTTTACCATTAGTTACAGCAACAGGTTGCCCACGCAATTCCGGGAAATCCATCTGCTCTACGGACGCAAAAAAAGCGTTCATATCGACCAAAATGATAGCTCTAGGCCAAAACCTATTTTTTGATTTTATCATGCCCATGAATTTCCACTACTAGCGCGATAAAAACCTCAGTAAGCCAACATAAATTCCCTGCACCTGAACTCTATCAGCCGGGTAGGTCATCGGCTGTAGATGTGGATTAGCAGGAAGCAATGTGACACTACGATCATGATTACGACGCAAACGCTTTAAGGTCGCTTCACGATTATCCACAAGAGCGACGACAATTTGCCCATCATCAGCCACATCGGCGTGCTTACAAACCACTACATCACCATCAAAAATCCCTTCTTCAATCATCGAGTCGCCCTTCACTTGCAACGCATAATGATTTTCACGCAAAAAGATATTAGCAATATCAACAGATCGCTGATCTGAAATCGCCTCAATAGGCTGTCCCGCAGCAATACGCCCCAGCAAGGGTAAAAAGCGACGCTCATTAGCCGATTCACACAGTTCAATGCTGCGTTTACGGTTAGGAATGACACGAATTAAACCCTCGGCAATAACGCCTTGTACATCACGGTGCACCACCCCTCGCGAGCTAATACCCCGCGCTTTGGCAATTTCGGCCAAAGTTGGTGAATGCCCATGCTCCTCAATAAAATGCCTAATAAATTCGTAGGTTTTGCGTTGAGCTAGTGTTAACATAACAATCTCCTTCATTAAGTTAGATCCTTCACTCTTAGTATAGAGAACAAAAAGAGAACTTTCAAGTTTTTATTGAAGCAAAATAAGTGCGTTGTATCAGGTGCTGAACAGTTACAAACAATTAAGCAATTTTAGACCGCCCCCTT
>JBGSSQ010000202.1:0-2409 GCA_041736975.1 Gammaproteobacteria bacterium | reverse complement strand
TTGAACAAAATCCTGAAGGAGTTTTTGTCGGTTGGATGAAATGGACACCGGTTCTGTACAACGAGCCTTTAAAAATCTCAGCTGAATTAGCAAATAAGTTAAATTTAGACAAAACAGTACCTAATTTTATCGTAAGTAAAGAAGATGCTAAACATGATAGTTTGATAGAAAGTTTAGGTGTCGCATTAGCTGATAACCTTCCTTTGCGTTTGCCTAACACTGCTGATGTCAAGCCGGTAATACACATGAAAAAGTATCGTGATAGTCCACGCACGAGTACGTATAGAAGATTTTACTATATCGCCTATGAAATTTGTGTCAATCCATCTATACACAGGGCCGAGGGAAGTTTTTTAGATTTATGGAAAGCAGAACAACAGAGAATAAGCGACATGATAGAAACTGGGAGTGTTTTCTATTTTGATTCTCAAGATTTTCACATACAACCGTCTGAATATAGACATGGTGTTGATGATGCTCCCGTTCAGCTTGCTTTTTGGAATCATATCCGTGGCAGGCTCCGCAATACTCAGCAAGCTCTGGATCAAACAGATACGATAAAATCCATCCTGGAGTTACCCGGCTATTTTGTACCTCTTATTAACTCCGGGCTATCCATTCGCGATTTCATTTATTGTGAGAGCTCTTCAGAAATGGCCTGTATTGGTGCATTAGCAGTAGATGTTTCCTCCGATGTATTGATGTTCATGAAAATACCGGCAGTAGCAGCAAAAATTGCCAGAGGTTATGCCAGAACTACAAAGGGTGCTGCTAAACTGAAAAAAGGGATTGATATAGGTCAGGATGTAGAAACTTATCTGACCGGAGTAACAGAAATAATAAAGAAATCTGCAAATGCAGGGCTTGTAGGTGCCGGGGCATTTAATATAGGCCTCGCAGCAGTCTATGTGGCTGAAGGTGATATAGTCAGTGCTGCTGCTAGAGTGCTAGCTGGCTCTTCTGATCTAGGGATATTCCATATCACTAAAAAAGCCTTGCTCTTTATTCCTTTAGGCGTTGTTAAAGGGACTTGTGGAATGCCCGCTGAAAAAATAACTACTAAGACCCTTAAAAGTAACGTAAGGGAATTCAGAGTTTGCCAGCATTTACCGAGTAGCTCGGGAAATCTGGGTAACTGGCAGTCAATAATAATCAATGGCCATAGAGAATTGATATCAAGACTAAGCAATGGTCCTTTGAGCATAAAAAATGCAGGGCTGGATTTTCTACTCGAAGATGAAGTTATCAGGAAATATTCCGATGGTATTCCTGGACTTAAGATTGCACTTGCTGATTCTGATTCTCTTAAACGAGTCGGTGCATTACCTGATGATATCACAACCCAGCCCCCTGCTTATTTTGATGCGCTTACCACTACTATCAGGATCAATCCAAATAAAATAAGCGAGAATCCAACTTGGCATGGTTACGTTTCTATAGCACATGAGCTGCACGATGGCTGGTTTATAAATAAAGCTAAATCTATTGCACAGGATGGTTCGTTAGGCATTAAGCCAGCGGTTAGAAATAAGCTACGCTCAATTATCAATGATAACCCTTCTGTATATGGCTCACCACCCACATATCATCACCCTCATAGTGAAAAAAGTATAGTTAGCTATGAATTTGACCGCGTTCTTTATGGTAATAAAACGGACGGAAACCTAACGAATCAAGAGGTAGATGCCATCTTTGAATATAAGAGTCGTTTGCTCAACAATCCCAATACTGCCGGGCCCCCGCCGAATTATTACGATGAGATAATGGAAATAACATTCGGTAACATTGAGTCAGAAATGATGGACTACATTCGCGAGGTACATACCTATGCAGAGCAGGTTAAATTTTACGAGCGTAGCTTGTGTAAATCTTCAGATATCAGGTCTCCGAAGATGGACGAGTGGCTCAGTTTGATGAACACAAATCTGAACATGTTTGAAGAAAGTATGCATGTACACGTCGCTAATGGCTATATAGATTCCAGAAGCACTCCTATTTATGATAGCGATAAAATTTACGCCGATTTTCTTCGCGGAATAGCAGGAGATCTATACAGGGAATTTGTAAGATAAAATCATACTTCTTTGTGGCGTAGCTAATGATATCGTCTTATATTGAGAGCTTTTCAAGTGAGATTGGACCCCGTTCTATGTAGTGTGCAACAAAGCGTGTACTGTCCGGATCTTGAAAGGGCACTCCGAGCCATACAGAAAATCCGGAATACTCTTTTGATAATATCTGCTCGACTGAGCCGTCATCGATAAGCTCTCTTTTATTAAGTGCGGAAAACACCCGGTTCTGGAAAGATTCTGTGAGGGCAGAAAGATTAATGTTTTCAAATCTCTTAAATGTTCCGTCAGGCAGAAATAAGCCGTTTGCAATAGCTACGTGCAGGTGGGGGTTAAACGT
>JBGSSQ010000133.1:0-7314 GCA_041736975.1 Gammaproteobacteria bacterium | reverse complement strand
ATGTCCCGTTACTCTCATCCATTGCCAGCAAGCCTTTATTACCAGCAAGCAGTGCCTGCACTGTAGTTTTAATTTCTGATCTTGTATTCATTACTTTTCCTTTTCTTTAAGTGCTTCAAAACCTAAAACTACATCAAACAATTCTTCATTGATGCTGCTTTGGCGCAGGCGATGAAAAGATTGGATTAGATTTTTAAGTAACATTCGTGCCCGCTCTAAAATCTTAAAACGTCAGTTGCCCAATTTGCTATTCATCTCATGCCGCCGTTGTGAAAGTACTTCATAAACTTTCTTTCGTATCCGGTTTATCCCTCCCAGAGGGCGATGCTCCGCCAAGCTGTGCCAAGGTGTGAATGAAAGATCCTCGCAAGATTTTATCTGCTCGACGGATTCAAAAGATTGCACTGGGATGTGAATTGTTGCCACCTTTATAAACGGAGATTGTCGCTCGTCCCAATCAATGGTTGGATCCTCAACCGGCATATGAATAGGATCAGTCTGAGGTTGAACAAGAAAATCAAAGTTTACAGCATGGCTGTGAAGCGTTGCTGACATAGCGAGCCTAAGTTTGTCTTTTGTTGAGGTTCCTGCCTCTAGCGGCATACTCTTCATTTGCGGTTTAGCGGAAAATTTCATGGCAATTTCACCGAGCTTTGATGGAGTAGTGCTCCAATATTGAATAGTCAAAGGGCTATCCGGCAACTTACTTGCCGCTTTTCGAAGAAGTCTGAACTGACGAGTTGGAGAAAACAGAAACTTAAATCCGACCCAGCTCTTTGCGAAAAAGTTGCCCATTGCTAAAGAATGAAAATCCTCCATCAGCGGAAGATAGTCTTTGGCATTTCTGACGAAAAAGACCGGATTGTCCATCATAACGAAATCTTGAATGCCGCTATCGCCTATCGTATCTCCTCCAACATTCAGCAACTTCACAGCCATACCATGTGCATCCGCTTTGCTGTCGTCAGATTGCCGGCCATTTGAAAAACGAATGATAGCGGGAAAGGACTTAGGATTCTGAAATATACCTTGCTTAACGTTGAAAGTAAGATCAGATTCGACGATGAATTCAGCTGTCACACAACCGTGCGCCTTTGGGTGTTGCCCCCGGGGCACCGGACGTAACTTACTTTCCACGTGGTCTTCGATATCACGGTGTATGGCGATAATCTTGTCGATTAGCAGATCTTCATTAGGTGGTACAAGTTCCTCATCCAATCCAAGGGGCTGCTTCTGATAACTATTAGTAACAGTAGCTTTACCAGCGCATCCAGCAATAAGTGCAAGACAAACTGTTAACGCCAACAAAGGCACATTTACTAAAAACGTATTGCTGCTGCCCCAAGGATTGTTCAAATCATTAAACCGCTGATCTCATCTTTGGTACAATCATAGACACAACGAACAGTGCTATAAATACAAAAAATAATATTTTTGCAATTCCGGCTGCTGAACCCGCTATTCCACCAAATCCTAATACGGCCGCAATTATTGCTACTACAAAAAACGTAATCGCCCAACTTAACATAACTTTCCTTTATTTTTAAATTTTACTCACTTGTTTATCTAAAAGGAATTATCTCTGAATTAATCAATTCAAGGTATGATTCTACTCATCATTCAGACTTCTGTAGAGGACTATGGTGGATATAGTGCCGCACATCCCGTTGTTGTTTGTATATAATACTAATCATATCGATAAAAACATTACTGCAGTAACCTGCTTTCAACATTTAAATTTTTAAAATACAAACAAACAGGATGAATAATGATAAATGATAAACACGTAGTAGCAGTATTTCAAAATAAAGAAAAAGCCCAGTGGGCTGCTGATGGCTTGGTGAGCCGTGGACTTAATGCTAACCAGGTAAGTATGCTGATTAGTTCTGAAGGTAAAGGTCATCATTTTAATGTAAGCGATGATAAATCTAAAACTGCGGAAGGCGTAGGATACGGAGCTGTTATTGGCGGACTATTAGCAGGACTGACTTCTGTGGCTGTTCCGGGCTCAATCTTTGTAGCAGGACCATTGGCTGCGGCTCTTGCAGCTGGTGCGGGCGGCGCTGCTACAGGCGGTCTTGTCGGTGGACTAATTGGAATAGGCATTCCTGATAAAGAAGTAAAACTAGTTGAGGACGATATATCAAAAGGTAGCATTGTAATTGCTGTTCATACAGTTAATGAAAAGCAGGCAGAAGATGCAAAGGATTTATTTGAGTCAGCAGGTGCCACACGCATTCATTAAAATGAAAATATCGAACCAACAAGATTGAACCAACAAGCAATTCAGCTTAAAACAAATTGATATTGAAGACGGGAATGAGGGCACTCAGTGTCCTCATTCCCGTAGCTGACGTGGTTCGATATACCGCTTGTCGGGAGGGTTCGAGTTCTCAAAGAGTCATTTACTGTGCTTGACTATACGATTCGCACGATGGCGGTTCAGGATGGGAAAAAAGTGAAATTTTCTTTTGAAAGCAATCAATTAGTATTGCTTTTCTATAGCGACTTCAAGATCAGCATGCGATTGCAGTCATGGATGAATCGGTAACGATTATCATACGGTTGGTTGCATGAAGCTGAACAAAGAATTTCAAACTGATGCAAGAATTATTTAACAAAGCTAAGCAGACATATGCATGGCGGATTGTCTGTCGAACTTACGCACGCTGGGTGGAAGCGAATGGTAACGAAGGCTCAGCAGCATATGCCTATTACCTACTGCTATCACTCCTGCCTCTGGCTATTCTTCTGGTGACAACCGGATCGCTGTTTGTCGATCGAGAAGTAGCAACTCAGGCGGTAGTGCAGTGGGTCAAACATTACGTGCCTCTGACCGGTGAACAGGAACACTCCGCCGTTGGAACCGTTGGCGACATGCTGGAGTCGCAGAAGCAGATCAGCCTGGCTGCAATTCCATTGTTGATATGGAGCTCGCTGCAATTCCTTACTGTGCTGATTCAGACCACAAACCGCCTCTGGCATTCGTCCACGTACAGGTGGTGGAGGTTGCCGTTGAAAAGTCTTACTCTGCTCGGCATCACTGCGAGTGCTGTGCTGATTGGCATTTTGCTGCCCGCCATAGCACGGATGTTCAAAGTATGGCTCGCAACCCAGCTCGGATTTCCCGGTTGGATGTTTGCTATAATTTTCCAGCTCATTCCCTGGCTGGTTTTATTCTACGGACTGATCATGATCTATCGTCTGGCTCCAAGCCGCGATACCAAATTTTCCCAGGTCTGGCTCGGTGCTCTGGTTGCGACGCTCTTGATCTGGATTGCTGAATGGCTGTTTCTGCTTTACGGGACATACATTACAAGCTTCAACTCTTTATATGGCGCATTAGGCGGCACCGTTGCTTTCCTTCTTTGGATTTATCTCTCAAGTTGCGTCTGTGTTTTGGGCATATGTTTTTGCGCGGCGCAGGCGGAGGTGAGGAGGAGCTGACTTTACATCTGCATATCCCACAACTCCTGTACAGCAATTCTCAGTTGATTGTTTGTATTCATTTTTTTCCTCTTGGATTTAAAAAATGGCTAGACGCTAGTCGGCCATTTGCTGAGGTTAACTTTTTTGCATGCAGATACCCTAAAGTCTTTTGGTTTAATTTTCATGTGTTTTATCTTTTCTCTTTATTTATCTCTTAAAAATGTTTTCGATCCGCCGCTTAGCACTGCACGGTCACGACTTCGAGCGTTGCGCGCACTCGAGCCAAAGGTGTGTCGATCCTCGCACGATCATGGGCAGACTCGACGCTGCGCTCAGCTAGTTCGGCGACCCATTGCACCTGTTTGCGAAGAGCCTGCTTGTGATGAGTATTGGACGTCAAACTGGCAAGGGTTTGAATGGCCTCAAGTAACCGCGAGATATTTGCGACATTACCTTTGGCGCTATTACGAATCTGATCGAACGACTCTGTCAGCAAGCTCTCATAGCTTGGACCCTTGACAATCGCCCGCAGCTCCCCTTCCTCGTAGCGGCGTGATGGAGGTATTTGCCGCGAGGCCATTCGCGCCAAAATCACACTTAGATAATCTACGCACATCACAGCCGTCGTTGTGTCGTTGATGCCGGGGGAGAGTGCTTTCAACGCTATATCTACGATTTGCCTGATGCCGAAGGCTGCGTCCTGTTCCACCGTGCGGTAGTGGCTGATACTGAAAATCGCCTGCACGTCAGAAATCGTATCTTTATTAAGTGGTTCATCTAACGCCAATGATGCGAGTGTTGTATTCTCGACAACGAATTGGCCTATGCCATACTCCATCCTAACAATCGTTTTCCTGTCCTGTGCCAAGCGTAGAATAGCTTCATTATTTACGCTCTGGATATAGCCGCTCTCGCTAGCCGCGACAGGTTGCCACTTTCGTTCGTCTAGATGGCGCAGCGATTGCTCATCATCGTTTTCACCTGGCTCTTGTCCAAGTTGCTCCGGGAACAAGCGCTCAATAGCGGCAATGGTTTGTTTTGAGACTGAGGCAATGATGCTCGAAGCCTGAATAGAAGAGGCTATGTGATGAATGAAGTACATGAGTGCCCCAACACCTCCAATTGCAAGCAAGAACCCGAAGAACACCGCCACGTTTGGTACAAATGTTCCATCTTCTCCGCTCCGAATGCAGCGCAGCACGATCAGGCTATAAGCGAAAATGCCGGAGAAGATTCCAAGCACGACCTGTGTGATACGACTGTGCATAAAGTTTCGCAGGATGCGCGAAGTGTATTGACTTGAAGCCAGCGCCAACACCACCAGGATCATGGAAAACGTGACGCCAACCACTGTCATCATTGAACCAGCTATCGTTGACATCATCCCGCGTGCGCCTTCCGCTCCGGCTCCAAACATGAGTGGCCATTCGGCCATCCATTTGTCACTTCCGGCTGAATCAGATTTAATCAAGAGAGTCGCAAGGATAATGCTGGCGGCAACAATCAGTGAAGGCACAAGCCAAAAGCTCGATCGTATTCTCTGCCAGGATTGATGTAGTTTTGTAAACATTATTGACTTTACTTAACCGTCACGGCTTGAAACAAACGTGAGTTATTCATTGGTCAAATTCCAATAGGTTCTGGGATGAAATTACACTCCAGATTCAAGTTCACTCTACAAGGATTTTTTGTCACTCTGCTCATCCGGCCAGTACCCTTGCCGATCATAATGTTTATGGAGCGCTGTTTCATAATCCAGATTGATTAATTTATCCTCTATATACTCTGGAGATCTCTTAATAACATCACGAGTTAGATTGACAAATACTTTTGATTTATCCCAGTTGATGCTTTCGATCCATTGCGGAGCTACTAAAACTTTTTTTCCCGGCCACCAATTTACAGTATCTATAATCAGATATCTTATAGCCCATGTCAGATCATCAATAATAAAATCATCAACATGACCTATTTCACCATCTGTAGCCTGGATATTAAGTCCGCTCATATTTTGAGAACTGCGCAAGTGTGGATCACTTGCTTTCTCTTCATTTATTAAATCATTTGCATGTTCACCTTCAATCTTGTTTCTGATTTTTTCTTGTTCACGTAAAATATACGGAGATAATCCCCACATATAGGGACCGGCGTAATATGGAGACCATCCATAGTAACCATAGTAGACATCCTCAAATTGTCGGGAAACCGGCTTGTGATTCTCTAAACCAGGACTCTCCTCAATCTGCTTTTTTGTTAGATTGATAGAAATAAACTTGTCATCTTTATTGATAGCAATAAGCGAATAAGGAGAAATTAAAACCTGATTGCCAATTAACCAATTACCTGTATCGGCAATAAGATATCGGATTGTCCAATGCTTGTCGTCAAAATAAAACTCTTTTACTTTTCCAATATCTCCATCGAGGCTTCGTAACTTATAGCCATTTAGTGCTTTTATTTTGTTTAACATAATAATTATTTCTCTATTTAAATTTTATTCAGCTCAATCTTGTGATGCCAATATTCTTATCCGCAGCAACCTTTAGAATTGACCTCAGGCTTAACACCATCGGGCTTTGATATAAACTTTTGTCGACAAGTGTCGCCGCAAAAATAGAATGTCTTACCATCACATTCAGCATGTAAAGCGGTTGCCTCATCTACGGTCATTCCGCAGATGGGGTCTTTAGTCTCGGACTTAGCTACGTTCATTTCTTCCATTTTTTTATTCCTTTTATAGATATTGTTTTTCTTATATTTTTAAGCTGCCGACCTCATCTTTGGTACAATCATTGACAGAACGAACAATGCTAAAAATACAAAAAATAATATTTTTGCAATTCCAGCTGCTGAACCTGCTATCCCACCAAATCCTAATACTGCCGCAATAACTGATACTACAAAAAACGTAATCGCCCAACTCAACATAACATTCCTTTATTTATAAATTTTTCTCACTTGTTAATCTGAAAGGAATTATCTCTTAATTAATTAATTCAAGGTATGATTCTACTCATCATTCAGACTTCTGGAGAGAACTGTGGTAGACATAGCACCGCGCTTAGCGTTGTTGTTTGTAGGCAATGCTAATCATACCGGTAAAACTATTACTGCAGTAACCTGCCTTCAAAAATTTATTTTTAAAATACAAACTGATTGATATGAAACTAATTAGAAAAGCGCGAAATGCCTCTGGCGGAGTGTTCGGTGCCCTTATCACCGCAGCCGTCGTATCGGGCGCCTCATTTGCACATGGCGCTCCGGTTGAGAATATGAAACCAAGTGTTCTTAAAGCGGAAGACGGGAAAAACGAGAAATCTTCTCTTGCACCCGAGCGACTCTACAATACTTGGACGGCCTTAGACGTGGACGCAGAAATGGGCGAAGTCGAGATCCGGATCACATTTAGCCGAGAAGAAAAAGTACTTGTCCTGGCGTGGTCGGATATTCCGTTTGTCGGAAAGGTCCGAGATCTCAAAGGGCCGTTTTCAGTGCTTGGCGATACAATTAGCTCGGAGGCGATTCGGGATGGAAAAAACGCGATATTTTCCTTTGAAAGCAATCAATTGGTGTTGCGTTTCAAAAGCGGAAAAGTCATACGCTTCGACATAGAATAACTGTCGGGTCGAACTCCGAAAATATTTTTACCAGCGCACTCGGGTGTTTGAAGGTAGATATATGATGTAAGTTCTAAGTTAGCCTACCTGTCCTTTGTCATATAGATTTGAGGCCTCGGATGTAATATTTTCATTATGAATATTAACCGGTTCGTGTATCAGAAAGCTGCAATAACTCTATCATTAATAAGTTGCTCTTGTGTGTTGAGAAGGCAAGTTGCGTATGATGAAACCTATATACCTCCAATGCCTGCAGTAGCTGCCCCAG
>JBGSSQ010000188.1:0-6417 GCA_041736975.1 Gammaproteobacteria bacterium | reverse complement strand
TAATACAGTGTTCTTAAGGGTAAAGTTAAGCACGTGGGTAGTGCTATCTATGATTAATTTATTGATGACTAACATATACGAATTGATGACATCTATTTGGGCAGAAAAATTGAGCATCTGCATATGGTGCTGTTTCTGGCAAAGTGCAGAAGCAATGTCATCCTCTTTGGTCAGAGATCGTAGGCGAACAGCAACAGTATCGATAAGCCATTCTATTCTCACGCCTGGTAAACTAACGCTGTGGTTATCTATAGTGAGGGGCGCTGATGCAAAATTAGCTAAGATTAAAGGGTAAATAGTTCTTCGACGAGCGAGCCATGCTATATTTTCTTCGTTTACACCAATCCACTCATTAATTCGCCAACGAGCTAAAATGTTTGACAGCTGATCAATTAGACTCAGCTTTTTTTCATTTGATTGTTCTGATAGCTGAAAAATAGGGTGTTGCTCAGAACGCTGACGACTGGGCTTATAGGCTCTGGGGTTAAGGGATTGGCTTAATGCTTCGTAATAATCAGAGGGGGTATGTTTTTCTACCTCTGCTAGCTTTTTAGCGCAAACCCTGAGCAGGTCTAAGCCTTCGGTCACATCTTGTGAATATCTCTTTGCGAATTGATCAAATTGCCCCGCCGATATAGCCTCTATCAGTGGGCGGCTGCGATATAATAATTCTGAAAGCCTAGCAAGATCCTTCTCTTTTGAATGCTTATTCATGAAACACCTATTTTGTAGATTAGTAAAGTTTTTTTAATCTTCACGCCTTCATGGTACTCGTGATTTGGTTTATGCTACCTTTTGGCGTTTTGGAAGTCAAGTGACCGTTCCTCCCTGTCAGGCCTCCCATCATTGCCACGATACGCTCGCAATGATGGGGCTGGGGCGAAGCTACGCTCGCAACGACAAAGAGTGGGGGCTGCTTCCTTTGATTGACTTTGTCGCGTTAGAGGGGCAGAATTTGACCTTCAACAGAAGGAATTGTGGAATGTCGTCTTCAACCGTGTTTAGAAATTTAATATTTGTTGGTGCATTAGCCTCCTCTATGACCGTCAGTGCGGTAATCGAGGTTGTGGATCTTCCGGGATCTGTGCTGCCTGGTCGTATTCAGTCTCAAGTCGTGCCACTGGCTCGTCCCGATGCTAACACCTCGGTTCATTATACAGAATTTCCCATTAGCAAAGTAGCGTTGCAGTTTAAAAAACGTGCGCCTCGTTTAAAGCGAGTCTTAGTACGTAGCAGTCAAGGCGCTGATTTGTCTTTGGAAGTGGCGTCACTCTCTAGACCTTATCTTGGGTATTTGATTAACAAGAAAAATGTGACTCAGTTAGCGACGGTTGTGGCGGAGCATTACCGACACATGGGCTATTTTGCTGCAGAAGTCTTTGTTCCTGCGCAAGGCTTAGGTCATGGCTTATTGGAAATAATCGTTCATGAGGGTGCTGTAGCGGATGTTCAGATTGACAATAAAAGCCCAAGCATCCAACCCGCCTTACAGCATTATGCGGATGTCATCAAACAAACCTATCCATTGACCCGCCCTCATTTGGAGCACCGTATTTTATTAGCGGGACAAATCGCCGGTGGTCATGTTGCTGCCGATATAGTCCCCGATGAACGCCATTTAGGCTGTGTCAAAGTGGTGTTAAGTGCTGATTTGAAGAGAGTCGGCGCAGATGTAGGCTATGGTAACCAGGGTGTACGTTGGCAAGGACCACAGCAATACGCTGGTAATGTGTACGGTAATTCATTACTGCAAGCCGGGGACCATACCCATGTCAACGCATTGGTGAGTGTAGACGCTGATGAGTTACAATATTATGCCGTCGAGCATGATATGCCTTTAGGCTACGAGGGGACTCGTCTGCAAATTTCAGCCAACGCGGCGAAGAATGAACCTGGGTTTACTTTAGCTCCCTTTGATGTGGAAGGTAAGGCATTTTCGGGGCAAGTAGTGGCCCGTCACCCGTTTATTCTCAATTTATCTCAGCAGTTCTGGGCGCGACTGGGTGTTCGCTTCACTGATTCTAAGCTAGAAGCCGAGGATCTCAGGCTTTACAAAGACAGAGTGCGAGTAGCGTTGGCCGGCGTTGATTATCTGTTTAACGATTGCTGGCAAGGTCAAAGTCGAGCTGATTTGACCATTAGCCAAGGTCTCAACGTTTTAGGTGCCTCTGATTCGCATTCAACATCACTATCTAGACCGGGTGCTACGGGTGATTTTACAAAGCTCAACGGTGGTATTAGTTATACTAGGCCACTCTTCAACAATTTTTCCTTCATGATAGGTGGGCAAGGGCAATACAGCTTTAATGCTCTCTTAGCTTCTGAGTTAATTGGATTAGGCGGACGCTATTGGGGACGTGCTTATAACTGGTCAGAGATCATGGGCGATAGTGGTGTGGTCGGCACCATTGAGTTGCGCTATGACACCAAGCCGGGTGCTCCTGAGATGAAAAATACCCAGTACTTTCTGGCTTATGATGCCGGTGAAACATGGGTACGCAACGCACCAGCTGGTTTTGGTCATCAAAGCTTAACGTCTTTGCAGGCGGGACTACGCTGTGAATTTACACGTTATGTCAGTGCTGATTTAGTGGTGGCTAAACCGTTAACGCGAGATGTGTTAGCACAAGAGTTAGCGGGGCATAGTGGTGATAAAATACGCGCCTTTTTCAGAATTGCTTTACATATTTAAGATTAAGTAATTGACCATGAAGGCGTACACAATTATAGTACTTGCACAGGTACTGTGAGTAACTGGTTTTTTTATAGAGGGAGACATTAAGCATGAATGCTAAAAAATTACTCTTAGGGACTCTAGGCGTTGTCGCCTCTCTAGGAATGAGCAGCAACACGTTGGCCTATTTCGGGGAAACCGCGGCCTACGATTACCCATCCGGATTTTATCTTGGTCTGCAACTGGGATACGCACAAACATGGTGGAAAGACCTCAATGGTTTGACGGATGCGGGTCTTTTCATTTTTGACGGTAGTGCTGGTAGTACCGCTGCAGGGCGAGTATTGTTTGGCTATGAGTTCAACGAATTTTTCGCAGTGGAAATGGGTTATGCTTATTTTCGAAGTGGTATCGTGACGGTTGCCGACACTCCTATTGCCGGTCCGAATGCTGAGGTCTACAACAAACGTATGAAGTCCTCCACCATAGATGCTGTAGGTAAAATCAGTTTGCCGCTTGATAATGGTTTTCGTCTTTACACCAAAGCGGGCATTCATTACACCATGTCCAATGGTGCCCCAACCTTTATCGGTGGAGCGCCTTGGGTAGTGGATGACCCTAATCGCAAAGTGGCTAATGTCACCTTCGGCGTGGGTGTTGGTTACGCTGTGACGCCGGCTTTCAGCGTCGATGCTTCTTGGGTCTATTATCGTGGCAACAGCGACCTTAGCAGTGATAAATACTACCCAGACACCGATTTTTACTCATTGGGTTTGACGTATAAGTTTCTCTGCTCTTAATTTTTAGTGTTTTGCTTCGGCAGCTCTCTTTCAATGAGAGCTGCCCTCTTTGATGTGTTGCGATTTCCCCGTGTTTTTTGCATAATACAGCCTTATTATCTGATACGAGGAATCCCTGGGTGGCTAAACTAGAACGAGCCTGTGTGTTACGGCGCTACAATATAACACGTGCTGATTTACCATTATCCTGCCCGATGCCCAATATGCGCCTGTGGGATGCCCATCCGCGAGTCTATTTGCCTATAGAGGCGACGGGGCATGAGGTTTGTCCCTATTGTGATGCTGAATACTTCCTTAAAGAAAATGATGAATAGCAGCGCTAAGCATAAAAAAATCCTGATTCTCGGGCCTGCGTGGGTGGGGGATATGGTGATGGCCCAAACCTTATTTGCTATGTTGAAGCAACAAGGTCCTTGTCATATTACCGTGTTGGCTGGTGCGTGGAGTCATGGCCTCATCACGCGTATGCCCGAAGTGGACGCCATTCTCACCTTACCGTTTGGTCATGGTGATTTTTTGATCAAAGCCCGTTGGCGACTCGGAAAATCCTTGCGTGATCGTCACTATGATCAAGCCATTGTGTTAACGAACTCTTGGAAATCCGCCATAATCCCCTACGCCGCAAAAATACCGTTACGAACGGGCTGGCGTGGTGAGATGCGTTATGGCTTGCTCAATGACACGCGCCGCTTAGATAAAAAACGTTACCCACTGATGATTGAGCGCTTCATGGCGCTGGGATTGCCTAAAGGAGCTGAGCTGCCAATAGCACAGTGGCCTGCTTTGAATATTGACCTCTCGCAAGTTGAACAGACACGCAACCAGTTCAAGCTGATCAGTGAAAAACCTATTTTAGCACTTTGTCCTGGCGCCGAGTATGGTCCAGCAAAACGTTGGCCCACGACACATTTTGCAGATTTAGCGCGTAACAAATTGGCAGCTGGTTGGCAAGTGTGGTTGTTTGGCTCCGCAAAAGAGCAGCCACTGGCCGCTGAAATTCAGCAACTGACCTCTCAAGGCTGTGAGGATTTAACGGGTAAAACCATTCTTGCAGAAGCCATTGATTTATTATCACATGCTAATGCTGTGGTTTGTAATGATACCGGTTTAATGCATATTGCGGCGGCTTTGTCACGCCCTATTGTCGCTGTCTATGGCTCTTCTTCACCCGGTTTTACACCACCACTGTCAAAAAACGTGGAGATCGCCACCTTGAATAAATCTTGTAGCCCTTGTTTTGCTCGTACTTGTCAGTACGGTCACACGGCTTGTTTAAATGATTTAAGTCCAGAGCAAGTGTTAGTGGGTATCGATAAACTACTTGCTAAGCTGTAGTACAGATTAGAGATGAATATGAAGGTATTAATTGTAAAAACGACCTCGCTAGGTGATATTATTCATCTGCTTCCCGCCTTGACTGATGCACAAGCCGCTTGTCCTGGTATTCGCTTTGATTGGGTGGTGGAAAGTGCTTTTCAAGAGGTGCCAAAATGGCATCCTGCTGTTGATCACATTATTCCTGTTCAGATGCGCAAGTGGCGTAAGTCGCCTTTCTCTAAAGAGACACGTCAAGCGTTTAGACACTATGTACACAAAGTGCGCGAACAGCAATACGATAGGGTTATTGATGCGCAGGGGTTGATCAAAAGTGCGTTTTTAGCGCGTAAAGCATTAGGGCCTAGGTATGGGCTTGATTTTCGTTCTGCTTGGGAACCTTTGGCTAGTCTAACCTATCATCATCGTGTCTCGGTTAATCCGAATCAACACGCAGTGGATAGGATGCGATTATTAATGGCGGGGTGTTTAGGTTATGAATGTTCATTGTCTACACCGGATTACGGTATAAAAAACACATTATTGGCGGACAAAAATAAATACGCACCAGATGGGGCTCTCATTTTTATTCATGGTACCACCTGGCGTACCAAGGAGTGGCCTGTTCAGTACTGGCAGAAATTATTAAGGCGAGTGGCCGCAGAGGGTTTCAAAGTGTTAATTCCTTGGGGCAATGAGCGTGAGTATCAGCGCGCCAAAGAAATCGCTTCTGCACACAGTAATGCCGAAGTTTTGCCTAAATTAACCTTAGCGCAAATCGCTGGTGTGCTGGCTAATGCGCGTGCTGCAGTGGGTGTTGATACAGGAATTGGTCATTTGGCTGCGGCACTAGCGCTTCCGCAGATCTCGTTATATGGTCCTACTGATCCGCTAGCGACCGGCGCCATGGGGGCTAATCAAGTGCATCTCAAAGCGGCGTTTATTTGCTCACCGTGTTTAAAAGAGCGTTGTGCCTATAAAGGAACTACCGAAGTTGAGCCCGCCTGTTTTCGCACCTTACCACCTGATAGAGTATGGTATACCATTCAGCAGTTGATGGAGAAACCCCAGTGATGCAACAATGCTAATCTCCGTTATTGTAACAACATATAATAGACCGGATGCGCTATTGCTTGTTTTACAAGGTTTGGCACAACAAACAGACAGCAATTTTGAAGTGTTAGTCGCTGATGATGGCTCAATAGCAGACACGCAGGACGTTGTGACAAAAAAAATCTGGCCATTCCCTGTGACCCATGTTTGGCATGAGGACCTTGGTTTTCGTGCAGCAAAAATCCGCAATTTGGCCGTTGAAAAATCACAAGGTGACTATGTTATCTTTATCGATGGTGATTGCATTCCGCGATATGACTTTATACAAGGTCATCGCCAGAAAGCAGAGCGCGGCTGGTTTGTAACGGGGCGTCGCATATTGCTTAATCCTACATTAACCACGCAAGCGGTGAGTGCAAAGCAAGATATTTTAGCTTGGTCTTTTTGGCAGTGGATTAAAGCGCGATTACTGGGGCGTTGTAATAGAATATTACCTTTATTACGAGTGTCGATCTTATCAGGAAAGGGGCGTCCACAGGAATGGCGAGGCGCTAAAACCTGCAATTTAGCACTTTG
>JBGSSQ010000130.1:0-2780 GCA_041736975.1 Gammaproteobacteria bacterium | reverse complement strand
TCAGAGGGCCATCCATGGCCCATCCCGCTATCATCCTGATACCTATTCGCTACAGAGGTTAACCGGGGACCGTAGCTCGTGGCTGTGCGACGTCCTTATATTATGCCAGTACTCCTTTCTTGGTCGATTGAAGTAACAGCTGCTTAAACTGGGGATATTATGATTTTGGTGTGACACCAATATTCAGGTATTAAAATGTACTACAATTGACACTGTTATATAGATTGGAGATCGTAATGCACAAACTTGTTCCCTGGCATAGCCTGTACTCTAAAAATTGTCCGCCTAGTACAGCAATAGACAGTGATGAAAGTCCAGTTTATAGATTGGTAAAAAATAAAAACCAGCTGAACATAGCTGATTTTGCCCCACATCGATGGATATCTCCTGCTAAGTATCCAAATAAGTGTGACCTTTGCGCTACCTCAGTATTTAATGATTTAAAAAAAGCTAAAAAGGTTATGATGATGCCTAATATACGGAAAAAAGGGTTAAAGGATATAGCTGAGGGTTCGATCCAATGTGGTGATGGAAAACTGCAATATGATAAAAATAATCACATTAACTGGTGGATAATAACTCACGAGCCACATTTACAATTCAAGGCTACACCATGAAGCCAAATCTTAAGCTTAGTGTTAAATATATAATTCTCCATTATGATAGACCCATTCTAACTATTTGTTCAGCTGATTCAGGCGCTGATCAGCTTTGCATGCTTGTTGATGAGTCAAGTGAATTCGATAAATGGTTTATAATCGAACTAACAGATAATATATTACAAGAGTTAATAGACGATAAAATATCTCTTTATAGCGCATTTAAAAACAACCCTTGTGGGAAAATTACTGTACTAACTGAGATATCTACTGGTCATCAACACATTGAGGAATTTAGGTTATTGCTGACAAAACAAATAGCTGATAATGATTTGCCGCTTCCCGAACTTTATATTGGATCTTACTTAAAAGATTACAATAAAAAGGGGTAGGGATCGAATAAATATGTGTAAGAAAATCGCTCAGAGCATACATGGTTTAAATCAGATAAGCTTCGTTCTTGCTAGCTGAATAGAGTCGATAGCACCATTAGTACAACGATGTAGCAGATGGTGTCATCCACTCTTTAAAAATTCCAGCTGTTTATTAAATTTTTAGCTGCTAAGTTCAGAAAACTGCAGCCATTGTAGTTTCCATAGTTCAAATAAAAACCGTGAATTTGCACTATCGGTAAGATGAGGTTTAATCTGCTGACAATCAATGGTTCGTTGATTTGCAACGATTTTAATTAAATCAGTACTCACACCATCAATTTGCCATATAGCGCCGTTTATATATAACTGAAGAGTAGGCCCTTTTGTTGCAGGTTGATAAGCCAGCTTGCACGTAGGATCTCGGTATAGATATTCATTACTGTTCAGCAAGGCTAAAAAATCGTCTTGATTTACGTTGTCTAAGCTCTCTGGTAGGTGCTCTTCAGTCCCGGGATCTAAGTGTGTTGCAAATTGCCCGAACCAGTTTCTAAATAACGCATCGTTCGCCATCTCTGAGATTATTAATTTTTTTGCATGTTGCCAGGCTGCATCGGGTAATTCGGCCGTATGTTTAATCGTGCGCCAGTCTGGATCTTTATATAAAGTTTTAAATGCGTCATGCTCATTTAAATAATCACAAAAATTATTAAGCATCTCTATGCTTTGATAGCTGCGATATCCAAATGAATACGTCATGCAATTATCTGATAAAGAGACGCCGTGATGTCCAACGTGTGGTGGTAAATAAAGAATATCGCCTGGTTCTACCATAAATTCTTGTTCGATGACAAAATTTTTCATCAAACGTAAATCTACATCGGTTAAATAATTACTTTCATCACAGTCTTGCGTGGTTAACATCCATTTTCGCTGCCCTAGCGTTTGCAATAAAAATACATCGTAGTTGTCGTAATGTGGTCCAACGTTACCGTGCAGCGTGGCATAGCTGATCATCACGTCATCCACGCGCCACTGAGGGATAAAATCAAAATAGTCCAACAATTTTTGTACCTCAGGGAGCAGTCGATCAACACCTTGTACCAAGAGAGTCCAATGGGTTTTGGGCAAGCTAGCATAGTCCTCTTCCTCAAAGGGGCCGCGCTTCAACTGCCATGCTGGCGTCTGATCAGGTTGCTCCATTACGATGCGGCTTTCTATATCAGATTCAAGTGAGAGTCCGGCTAGTTCTTCTGGACTCAAACAATTAACAAAGCCAGGCATTGCCTGTTTTAGCAAGATCGGTTTTTTCTGCCAGTAATCAGCCAGAAAAACATCGCGGCTGATATTGGTGAACTGTAGAGTGGCAATAGTGTGTTTCATGCGACGTAGTGTAAAACATAAATTGATTTTTATCCATTATGTGTAGGGTGTCTCCACAGCCATCTCGTGGCCCATCCTGTGGCACTGTACTCCCGAGCCTGACCTTGAGCATGAGCCTGATCCTGATCCGCGCTAGAGACTAGGGCAGATCAGGCTGAGTCCTTGCGTCATTTTTTCAGTAGATTGGGTGCAGAGTTTTTGATGAGTGTTTCTAGTTTAGCCAAAAAGCTTTTTTCTGTGCGGCACTCTTTTTCCGACATTGTGGCTTTGATCGCGAGTTTTAACAAGGAATCGCTTTGGTATATTTGGCTGAGCAGTGCTGCGCCGGCGCCTTCCACTTCGCTATCTAGATAAGCAACGAAATTACTTAAGCACTGAAAGGAGCGGTCGGTGTTTTCATTGAAGTGCTGACAATAGGTGATTTCTT
>JBGSSQ010000110.1:0-7062 GCA_041736975.1 Gammaproteobacteria bacterium | reverse complement strand
ACAGAACCACCAGAGATAGATGCAGCAGGGTGTTGGGTATTGGTGGGAATGAGTTTTGCTTTCTGGTCTTTGGCAGCTATTATGGCAATACTCTCGATTGTTTTATCATGCCGCAATAATCGACTTACTAGACATGAGCGGGCGCTTATTCATGATATTGAATTGGACGCTCACAGTTCAAATCCAATTATTCGTGAACATTACAATATCGATTCTGGTCTTGACGCAGTTGATGGCGCTCTACCGCTTATACGTGAGCGTACTAATAGGGCTCGTAATATAAATCCAGCCGTAGTGGGGCAGGAGAATTTTTTCCTGAATATTGAGAACGTGAGTGATCCCATGCGTAATAACGAGAGTACTCCTTTAGTCGTGAATCCTGCATGGCGGCCCATTAATCAAAGGCTCCCTCGAGATCCTTACGCTAATACATCTTCAGGCACTGTGGATGCAGATGTTGCTATTGAGCTAGACGATTTTACTGAGGACACTAGTTATCAAAATTACGGAATATAAGTTCGAATAAACCTGGTATTTTGCTATAAGTAGTCAAGGTTGTATTGGGCACAAGCATCAGTGTTCCCTAGTG
This sequence comes from Gammaproteobacteria bacterium, assembly GCA_041736975.1. GTDB lineage: Bacteria > Pseudomonadota > Gammaproteobacteria > JAIEPX01 > JAIEPX01 > JAIEPX01. The sequence continues at coordinate 6,473 of JBGSSQ010000110.1, read as the reverse complement.
GCTGTAAAGTCGACCTTGGGCCATCGCTCCATGGCAAGGTTTAAATTGACGTGTGTTGGCGCGAGGTAGCAAAGTTGATTAGCACCATCGAGTGCTAGGTTACTCTGTTCTTTTGCTTCAAACTCTTTCAACATTTTAGGGTCTTTGCATGAGATAAAGCGGGCGCTGGCAACATTGACTCCCTCATAGGCACAGTCGACGTGATATTCATGTTGCAGTCTATAGGCGACCACATCAAATTGTAGGGTGCCTATAGCACCTAAAATAAGATCGTTGCCGTTCATAGGGCGAAATAGTTGTGTTGCACCTTCTTCGGATAATTCCACTAAACCTTTTAAGAGAGCCTTTTGTTTAAGAGGATCTTTGAGCAAAATGCGTTTAAATAATTCAGGTGCAAAATTAGGGATGCCGCTGAATTTTAATTCTTCACCCAAGGTGAAAGTATCGCCAATTTGAATGGTGCCGTGATTGTGTAACCCTAATATATCACCGGGAAAAGCAACCTCTAAATTTTCACGCTGGCCAGCCATGAAAGTGACGGCATTATTGATTTGCACCTCTTTATTGATGCGTAAGTGTTTTATTTTCATGCCCCGTTTATACTCACCAGAGCATATGCGTAAAAAAGCGATACGATCGCGGTGGTTGGGGTCCATGTTGGCTTGAATTTTAAAAACAAAGCCAGAAAAATCCTGCTCTTTGGGTTTAACGAGTCGTTGCTGGGTTTCTCTTGGTTGGGGCGCGGGGGCAAATTTGATAAAGTCGGCTAATAATTCACTGATACCAAAATTGTTGATGGCGGAGCCAAAATAAACCGGGGTTTGTTGACCAGCAAGGTATTTTTCAATATCAAAGGGATTACTAGCACCGCGAACTAATTCTAATTCATGGCGGAGCTCTTCAAATGAATCTTCGAGTAGGCTGGCTAGTTTTGGATTGTCAATTCCTTCGATAATGGTGGCTTGTTGTGTTTTGAGATTTTGCCCCTGTTGATATAAATAAACACGGTCTTCGTATAAATTATAAATGCCTTTGAAGCGTTGCCCCATTCCAATCGGCCAGGTAATGGGTGCACATTGTATGTTAAGGATATTTTCTATTTCATCGAGCAGTTCAATAGGGTCACGCCCTTCACGATCCAGTTTATTGATGAATGTCATAATGGGTGTACTGCGTAGACGACAGACTTCCATCAGTTTTATGGTACGGGCCTCAACACCTTTAGCCGCATCAATCACCATCAAAGCAGAGTCGACGGCAGTGAGTGTGCGGTAGGTGTCTTCAGAAAAGTCAGCATGACCGGGGGTGTCTAGCAAATTAACCACATGATTTTTAAAAGGGAACTGCATCACCGAGGTGGTAACAGAAATCCCACGCTCTTTTTCCATTGCCATCCAATCCGAGGTGGCATGTCTAGAAGCCTTACGACCTTTCACGGTGCCGGCCAACTGTATGGCGCCACCGAATAACAGTAGTTTTTCAGTCACAGTGGTCTTTCCCGCATCGGGATGCGAGATAATGGCGAAGGTGCGCCGCTTTGCTATTTCATCTATGGCCATGGTTGAACTCTGTATAAAAATTGAGGAGTGTAGCAGAGAGAATGGGGTCAAGTCTTGAAATAAGAAATAAGCAGAGGAGGAAGGGAGGATGGGGTCAAGACTTGACCCCATCCTCCCCCATTCTCCTGACCCCATCCTCTCCTAGTTGATTCTAGAAAGAGGAATCTCAGCAGCATCGACTAAGCGCGTTCTTTCCGTCATTTGGGCATTATTTTTGCCGAACCAGTTGCTCAAATATTGTCGCCCTGAGAGGGTAGTGCTAGGTTCTTTGGGTGTGTTTTTTGCTACGAGCTGAGTGAGAGTCCTTATTTCATTATCGCTAAGTCCCGTCCCCTCGAAATTGACTTTGTAGAGTGTTTTGTTTCTGGTAAAGGCTTGGACTAGTGCAGGTACGCAGGCTGAAGTAATGTCGGGGTTCTTAGCGAAAGAGACCCCTCTGAGTGTGCTGTTGGTTTCGATATTTTTGGCAAACACAAGCATGGCAGCATTATCTATGGCATTAGATTCTAAGTTTAAACCCTTTAGTGTGCTGTTTCCTGCGAGTTTTTCAAAGAGTGAGATGGCTCCTTTGCTAGTAATCTGTGTGCCGACGAGGTTCAGATTCAAAACATCCTCATACAGCAGGGTAGAAAACTTGTCTATTTCTTGATCGTCCAAAAACTGTCCGCTAACACTGGCTAATCGGATAGGGCGCTCCAACTCTTCCATGGTTTCGTGAATGACGGCCTGATGTTGATCACTGAATCGAGCTACTGAATGGAGTTCTTCAATTTGAGCATCAAGCTCATCAAACTTCTTTTTGAGCTGCGCTAAGGTCTGCTCTAGCTCAGGAGCATGTAGGCTGTTGGTCAGAGATTTTTGCTTGAGTAGTTCGATACGACTGAGAATGGCCATGAGGGCGGTTTGGTTCATGGGTTTAATATAAATATTGCGACTATTAAAACCTTTTATAAGAGTGGATTGATAGCCGGCGTCGGGTTTGATGATTCTACCTTGAATACGCACACCTTCGATGAGTTGTCCTTCAAAATGAAATTTAAGACGATACTCGGGATTTTCAAGAGAAACATTGTGTTCACCTTTTCTTTTGGTCTTCATTGCGATGGCTCCTTAAGTTTTTCTAATTGCGCGCCTTAACTCCGCGGCTACTTTATAAAGCGCGATAGCTGAGGTTTGAGGCTGAAGTATATCAAGGCGTTTATGAAGAAGATACCCGGAGTTTGTTGAATGTCGCGGAGATTTTATTTTATCGTCGTTGGCAGCGCCTGAGAAAGTAGCCCAAATGGGGGCATAGCTGCTCCTGTGTGCAATGTGTTCCCTTTATAGTTATTGTTTTCTGGGTCGCCACGCTTCCCTCGCGATGACAGAAGGTGAGGGGCGATGATGGACGGGTGGGTGATGGTGGAATAAGTTGGCACTACAGCTTTCTTTCTTCTCCCTTTCACTTTTAGTGTGATCAGCTTATAATCTCCTTTTTTTATGACTAAGGTAGGTAATATCCATGTTTGATAAAGTAACAGCTGGGGACAATACCCCCGAAACGGTGAATGTCATCATTGAAATCCCCGCACAAAGTAATCCAGTTAAGTATGAGGTTGATAAAAAAATGGGGGTGATGGCGGTGGATCGCTTTATGGCAACCTCCATGGTCTATCCTTGTAATTACGGCTATGTACCCCAAACATTATGCGAAGATGGTGATCCCTTAGACGTGTTGGTGGTAACCCCTTACCCTTTACAGTTTGCTTGTGTTATAGCGTGTCGCGTTGTTGGTGTCTTAAGAATGACCGATGAAAAGGGTGGTGACAGCAAGATATTGGCAGTTCCAGCGTCAAAACTCACACCTATTTACCATTCAGTGCGTGATTATACTGATTTACCCGAACTGATGACTCATGCTATAAGTCACTTTTTTGCCCACTATAAAGATCTTGAAGATGGAAAATGGGTGAATATTGATGGCTGGTTTGGGGTTGAAGAGGCTAAGGCTGAGGTTTTAGACAGTATTAGACGACATAACGAAACCGTAGCCAATGAAGTAGGATCGTGCGCTTAAGTACTCAGTGTTTGAGTCCCTCAACATCGTGGTCTTTGAGCAGCAAATCCCGTTTAAGCCTTTTGAATAGTGCTTACCGCTGTACTGTGCCCTATAGGTTCCCGCTTCAAGCGGGAGCTACTGAGCAGGAGCCCCTGCGTCTCTGAATATTTTGGAGGATAGATCCATGTTTATGTTCGCTTCGCTCCCTGATCGTGATGCTTTGCGCCTAGCAATTAGTGACGCATATAGACGCGATGAAAATGCTTGTGTGGACTTTTTGTTAAAGCAGGATCCCCTCAAACAGGAATCTTTGCTAGCCATTGAGTCTACTGCGCGTGATTTGGTTCAGCAAGTTCGCCAGGAGCGATTGGGCAAGGGCGGCATCGATGCTTTTCTCTATCAATACCATCTTTCCAGTGAAGAGGGCATCGCCTTAATGTGTTTAGCAGAAGGTTTGCTTCGAATACCCGATAAGACCACCATCGATCTTTTACTACGCGATAAATTGACGGCGCCCGATTGGCAAACCAGTTTAGGCAAAAGTGATTCTTTGTTCGTCAATGCGGCCACGTGGGGCTTGATGTTAACCGGGCGAGTATTGTCCGCGAATGACAACAATAATCATTTTAAACGGGTGTTTAAGGGCATGGTTGAGCGAGCGGGGGAGCCGGTTATTCGTAAGGCTGTTGGCGAAGCCATGCGGATTTTAGGTAAACAATTTATTGTGGGCCGCCATATCAGCGAAGCCTTAAAACGCGCTCAAAAACCTGAAAAACTGGGTTACCGCTTTTCTTATGACATGTTGGGTGAGGCGGCGCGAACCGCGCAGGATGCAGAGCGTTACTTTAAAGCTTATCAGGATGCTATAGCGGCCATTGGTGAGGCAGCTGCGCAGCGTGGTCCTATTGATGGGCCAGGCATTTCCATTAAATTGTCTGCATTGTATCCGCGCTACGAAATAGGCCGATGGTCTGAAGCTGTTGACCTGCTAAGTGATCGGTTGTTGAAACTGGCTCAGCAAGCCAAAGGTTATAATATGGGGCTGACCGTTGATGCGGAAGAGGCTGACCGCTTAGAAATGTCGTTGGATATTATTGAGCGGGTATTGCGTGATAGCTCATTGGAAGGTTGGCATGGTTTTGGTTTAGCCGTTCAAGCCTATCAAAAACGGGCGCCTTTTGTGATTGATTGGCTCATTGCTACAGCACGTGATGCCGGGCGCAAAATTATGGTGCGATTAGTTAAAGGAGCTTACTGGGATACGGAAATAAAAGACAGTCAAATCAGGGGCTTGCAAGAGTATCCTGTGTATACACGTAAAGTCTCAACCGACGTTTCCTATATTGTTTGTGCTAAAAAATTAGCCGATGCCGCTGATGTGATTTTCCCTCAATTTGCCACGCATAATGCCCAGACAGTCGCCGTGGTGATGTCTTTAATGGCACAGAGAACGGATTACGAATTTCAATGTTTACAAGGCATGGGCCGGGCATTGTATGATCCTATTGTAACACCGGGCCGCTATGCGCGGCCTTGTCGTATTTATGCGCCGGTGGGATCACACGAAGATTTGCTGCCTTATTTAGTGCGGCGCTTATTGGAAAATGGTGCTAACACCTCCTTTGTCAACCGCATCGTTGATGAGGCCTCGCCCATTGACGATCTAGTGGCTGATCCCCTGGCTAAATTAGCCGCTTTGGTGATCAAGCCCCATCCTCAGATTCCCTTACCTAAAGATATTTATGGCGCCGCCCGTCAAAATTCTAGGGGTATCGATTTTTCCGATAGTTTAGCGGCTAAAAAATTAAAAGCGCAACTGGATCCATTTGCACAACAGCAATGGCGTGCAGCCCCCACCGTAGAGCGTGCTGATGCAGAGCGTGTAAGTAAAACAGTGACTGAGCCGCGTTATCGTCAAAATAGTGTGGGTGAAGTCACTGAAGGCACTTCAGCTGACGTTGATCAAGCCCTCACACAGGCGCATGCAGGTTACCAAACCTGGCACCGATTGCTTCCAGTAAATCGCGCGAAGATTCTACTGCAAGCCTCTGATTTATTGGAAGAAAATGAGCCTGAACTGGTGGCTCTACTAGTGAGAGAGGCAGGAAAATCCATTCCCGATGCTATAGGCGAAGTAAGAGAAGCCGTTGATTTTTGCCGATATTACGCAGAGCAAGCAGAACGTACCTTAGTACCTCAAGTATTGGTAGGCCCAACCGGGGAGTCAAATTCCTTGCAGTTGGTTGGACGCGGAGTAGTGGCTTGTATCAGCCCCTGGAATTTCCCCTTGGCCATTTTTACTGGCCAGGTGGTTGCCGCACTAGCAGCTGGCAATGCGGTGATCGCAAAACCAGCAGCGCAAACACCTTTGATTGGAGCACGTGCGGTGGCCTTGCTTCATCAAGCGGGAGTGCCAAAGGATGTTTTACAATTATTGCCGGGGCGGGGTAGTGTGATAGGCGATAGGCTGATAAACGATGAGCGTGTTGATGCGATTCTCTTTACCGGATCAACGGAAACCGCGCGTCATATTAATCAAAGTCTGGCGGCTCGTAATGGACCGTTGGTGCCTTTTATTGCCGAAACCGGTGGCCAAAATGTGATGATTGCTGATTCTTCAGCATTGCCCGAGCAGTTGGTGGTGGATGTGATGACATCCGCTTTTTACAGCGCAGGTCAACGCTGCTCTTGTTTGCGTGTGTTATTCATTCAAAACGATATTGCCGATAAAGTGATGACCTTATTGCAAGGGGCTATGGCGGAATTGCGCGTTGGTGATCCTGGATTACTGACCACCGATATAGGACCGGTTATTGACATGAACTCGCACAAAACACTTAGCGATCATGTTAGCCACTTAGAAAAAATAGGTCGAC
>JBGSSQ010000085.1:0-3222 GCA_041736975.1 Gammaproteobacteria bacterium | reverse complement strand
TCGGAAAGCGGCGGACGAACTGGGAATGTTGTAGTGCCGTCTTGTTCCACCCTTCCTGATAACATATCCCTACGGAATTTAAGGAGATTGCTGTACTCAGGGTAAAGTTTTTCTCTAGAGGCTATGCTCCAAAAGATGAGTCCCATGGAATAAATGTCTGTTTTTATAGAGTTTCTTTCGCCTGATCTAAACATCTCAGGTGCCCACCATAGTCGCGAGCCAGCCTTTATAGTTTCATGGCTGAGGCGTGCCAATCCAAGATCAGCAATTTTAATATGCCAAATAGGATTTTTGGAATCTGCTGTTTGCTCCTGGTAGACAAGAATGTTGGTTGTTTTGAGATCGCTATGAATGATATTAGCTTGATGTATAGCGTTCAGGCCTGAGGCAAACTCCTTGGACATTAACCACTGCTGATTCCAGTTTAAAGTGATGTCATTCTTTTTCAAAAGACTTTTTAATGTGCCTCCGCTAATGTTGCCATGAGATACGTATTCAATGACAAGGCCTGGTGAATCATTTGAAGAAATAAAATATCCAAAACATTTTATCACGTTTTCATGATTGATCTGTTGGAGAAAAATACCTTCTTGTAAGAATGATTGTGGGGTTTGTTCGCTAGATTCGATTCTTATTTTTGCCGCAACTACCTCCTCCTTGTTTAGGAATGCGCGATGAACCGTGCCGAAGACACCTTTGCCGATTATCCTCTTAATATTAATGGTGGATTCCTCTATTAAATTCAAGCTAAGGTCTATTAAATTGGCAGAGAGGTCGTTGTTGTTATTTGTTGAAGCTTGAGTCACTTCAGGATTATCCTCGCTAGCACCATCATAGGAACCATTAGGGCAAGGTCCTAGCTTATGCATATGGGCTGAGGTGAGCTCCATGTTGTCAGCATCCAGCGATAGTATATTTCTGGTCAAGTTCTCATGATTTTCGTCCATAGAATGGGTTGAGACTTTCTTGGGGTAGGTAGAAGCCTTATCCAAGGCGCCTGGCAGTCGTACCAGTTCAGTAGTTATTGTTTGCATGATATTCGCTCTAGTTCTTTATAGTAGAGTCATAATACAGGATGATTATTAAAGTAACCTTAATTGCTAGGCTTAATAAGGCTTAGCGGCTGCTGTGTACTTATTTCAGGCCTCTGGTGGCTAATTGGGGGTGGCGCTCTTGAAATCTTGTAATAGAGTCCCCATATGTGAGACATTGGCACTCTAGAGACAAGAGTGCTAAGTGGGTTGCTAGGTGCGCCAAAGGCGAGTTTCTAGCAAGGCATTGAGTTTTATTATCAAGTATGGAGTATTTATAGTATGAGCATGAAAATTCGTCCCTTACACGATCGTATCGTGATTCGTCGTTTAGAGGAAGAGCGTACCACCAGTGGTGGTATCATTATCCCTGATTCTGCTACCGAAAAGCCTATCCAAGGAAAAGTGGTTGCTGTAGGCACGGGTAAGCGTTTAGACAGCGGTGAAGTGATCAAGCCTGATGTCAAAGTTGGCGATACCGTATTGTTCGGCAAATATTCAGGCACCGAAGTCAAAATCAGTGGCAGTGAATTGCTGGTTATGCGTGAAGACGACATCATGGGTGTGGTCGAAGCTTAATCAATTTAACTTATTCAAAGAGGATTTATTACTATGGCAAAGCAAATTAAATTTGGTGATGATGCACGCGCCTTGATGGTGGCGGGCGTTAATATTGCTGTTAATACAGCGAAAGTTACATTGGGTCCTAAAGGCCGTAATGTCATTCTGCAATCAGCTTATGGCTCACACAAAATCACCAAAGACGGTGTGGAAGTGATCAAAAATGTTGAGTTGGAAGATGTTTGTCAAAATATCGGTGCTAAAACAGTGGCTGATGTTTCTTCTAAAACGGCTGATGATGCTGGTGATGGTACTACCACAGCGGCGGTACTCGCTCAGGGTATTTTGGTTGAAGGCATCAAAGATGTTGTCGCTGGTCGTAATCCGATGGACCTGAAGCGTGGTATTGATTTAGCAGCTACTGCCGTTGTTGAAGAGTTGAAGAAAATGTCTAAACCGACCAAAGATAGCAAAGCTATTGAACAAGTAGGTACCATTTCAGCTAACTCAGACGAATCGATTGGTAAACAAATTGCCGAAGCGATGGACAAGGTTGGTAAAGAAGGTGTGATCACTGTTGAAGAAGGCAAGAGCTTTGAAAGCAGTGTGGAAGTGGTTGAAGGTATGCAATTTGATCGTGGATACCTATCACCTTATTTCATTAACAAGCAAGACAATATGAATTGCGAGTTAGAGAACCCGTTCATTTTATTGTATGACAAGAAAATTTCTAACATCCGTGATATGTTGCCAACATTGGAACAGGTTGCTAAATCTGGTCAGCCTTTGTTGATTATTGCAGAAGATGTTGAAGGCGAAGCGTTAGCGACTTTGGTTGTTAATAACATGCGCGGTATTGTGAAAGTATGTGCTGTTAAAGCACCAGGTTTCGGTGATCGTCGTAAAGCCATGTTGCAAGATATTGCTATTTTGACTACGGGTAAAGTGATTTCTGAAGAAGTGGGTTTAAACTTAGAAAGCACAACTTTAGAAGATCTTGGCCAGGCTAAGCGTGTCGTTGTTTCTAAAGACAACACCATTATTATTGATGGCGCTGGTGATTCAAAAAGCATTAAATCACGTGTAGCACAGATCAGCAAAGAAATCGAAGTCAGCACCTCTGATTACGATAAAGAGAAATTGCAAGAGCGTTTGGCTAAATTGACGGGTGGTGTTGCTGTGATTAAAATCGGTGCAGCCACTGAATTCGAAATGAAAGAAAAGAAAGACCGTGTTGAAGATGCATTGCATGCAACGCGTGCTGCTGTTGCTGAAGGGATTGTTCCTGGTGGTGGTGTAGCACTAGTCCGTGCTCGTTGCGCCTTAGACAAACTCAAAGGTGCTAATGAAGATCAAAACCGTGGTATCGATATTTTACGTCGGGCGCTTGAAGCTCCTTTACGTCAAATCGTTGCCAATGCAGGTGCTGAGCCTTCAGTAGTGCTAGCTGCAGTGGTTGCTGGTAAAGACAACTTCGGCTACAACGCCGCTACCGGTGAGTTCGGTGATATGATCGAAATGGGTATTTTGGATCCAACCAAAGTGACTCGATCAGCATTGCAAAACGCTGCGTCTATTGCTGGTCTGATGTTGACCACTGAAGCGATGGTTGCTGATATGCCTAAGTCTG